>NZ_JBSXMU010000016.1:0-53058 GCF_054073225.1 Teichococcus aerofrigidensis | reverse complement strand
GGCCAGGGCAGGGGCGTCGCCCGGCGCCACGATCAGCCCGGTATGGCCGTCCCGAATGCCCTCCTCCGTGCCGCCGACGCGCGTGGCGACGATCGGCCGGCCGAGCGCCATGGCTTCCAGCAGCACCATGCTAAGGGATTCATGCTTCACCGAGGCCTGCACGACGACATCCATCGCCCGCATCCAGGCGCCGACATCGGCGCGGAAACCGGTGAAATGCACGCGGCCGCGCAGCACGGGGTTCTCGGCCATGGCGCGGATCTGCGCCTGGAAGCCGGCCTTGTCCTTCAGCGCCAGCGGGCCGACGATCCAGAACTGCGCCTGCGGATGGTCCCGCGCCAGCAGCTCCGCCGCACGCAGGAAGACATCCTGCCCCTTGCGCGGCTCGATGACTCCGAAGACGCCGATATGCGGGCCGGGGCCGGTGACCTCGGCGGCGGGAGCGGGCGGCGGGCCGTCCAGCAGGCGCGCCTCGATGCCGTTCGGAATGACGCTGCCGCGGTCGAGATCGGCGCCGATGCTGGCCAACAGCGCGGTACCGGCGCCGGAGACGGCGATGTAGCGGCTGTAGTCACGCACCGCCTGGCGCAGCGCCAGCGCGTAGAGCGGACGGGCCGGCAGGGATTCATGGACGTGCAGCAGGATGGGCAGGCCGAGCGCCCGCGCCGCGCGGCGCGCATAGAGCGAGCCGACCGGATGATGCGCGTGGATCAACGAGACCTGCTCGTCGCGGCAGATCCGCTCCACCGCCGCGGCACCCTGGCGCCAGGCCAGCGGATAGCGCAGCAGCACGCGCGGATCGGCGGTGATGCGCATGCGGTCGAAGGGCGTGGGCGCCACGCGCAGCCCCTGCGCGCGCGCCGCCTCGGCCAGCTCGCCGCCGTCGGGGCAGGCCAGGATGGGCTCCCAGCCATGCCGGGGGAGGCCGCTGGCCAGGTTCAGGATGACCCGTTCCACGCCGCCCAGATGGCCGACGCGGTTGACGATCAGGACGCGGCGGCGCTCGGCGCGCGGGGGGAGGGCGTTCATGTGCGGACCGGCTCCGTCGCCGCCGGCCGCCGCGCGGGCGCGGGCGGCGGCGCGTCGGGAGCGGCATAGACCGAGGCGGGCGGGTCGGGCATCGGCGTGACATGCTGCCGCTCCCAGGCCTTGGCCTGCCGCAGGAACTCGCCGGAGGCATGCAGCCCGGCCCAGATGAAGCCGCGTGGCCCGAGCTTCCAGCAACCCGAGACGATGTAGATCCAGCCGAAGCGCAGCAGCGGCTTCAGGAACAGCATCAACGCGCTGGCCTTGCCGGCCTCGGACAGCATCCGGCCCTCGAGATCGGAGTTGCGGTCCAGCGTCTGCATCTGCGCCGAGATGGAGTAGTTGCGCCAGTGGAGCAGCGGCCCATCCAGCATGAGGGCGGCGCCGGGGACGCGGATCTCCTCATGCACCAGCATGGTCGGGTCCCAGTTGCCGAAGCGGCGGTTGAACAGGCGGATGAAGTTCATCCGCTTGCTGCGCCGGCGCATGCTCGGCATCAGCCGGCCCAGGAATTCATCCTGGCGGTCCACCACATAGCCATTCCGCGGATCGGGGCCGGCGGCCAGCGCGGCCTGGATGGAGGCGGCGAGCTGCGGCGTGACGATCTCGTCGGAATCGATGGAGAGCAGCCAGTCATGCGTGGCCAGCTCGACACCGCGCCGGTGCTGCTTGCCCCAGCCCAGCCAGTCCTGATGCACGACGCGCGCGCCGAGCCCTTCGGCGATCTCCACCGTGCGGTCGGTGCTGCCGGAGTCGAGGATCAGCACCTCGTCGGCGAAGGCGACGCTCTGCACCGCGCGGGCGATGCAGCCTTCCTCGTTCTTCGCCAGAATCAGGACGGTCAGCCTCGCGCGGGCCTCGCCGGAGGGCGACAGGGGGGTGGCGGTCATGCAAGATGTTCCCGTCTCGGCTGAAGGGGAGGCGTGGGATGTTCGGACGGCGCGGCCTGCTGGCCACAGGATTGGCTTTCCTGCCGGGCGGCCGGACGGCGCGGGCCGCCGGGACCTCGCTCATTCCCGCCGCGCATCCGGTGCTGGGCGATCATCTCGATCGCCTCCTGGAGCGACTGCCGGCCGGCACCCGGGCGGAACTCGCCGCGATGGGGGGCCGGCTGCGGCACGGTGGCCTGCTGGCCGAGGCGCTGCCTTTTCCCGCGGCGGCGCTCTTCGCCGGATTTCCCGGCGGCATGGCGGCGGAGGAACTGCGGGACTGGCTGCGCCACCCCGAGGGGCTGCGGCTGTGGCGGCAGGGCTGGGCGGAGGCCGGCTTCCACGCCCTGCCCTGCGGTGTCCTGGAGACGCCCCTGGCCCTGCGGGCCGGTCCCGGAACCGCCGCCGACGACCTCCGCCCCCGTGCCATGGCGGTGCGGCCAGGGCCCCTGGCCATGGCCTGGGAGAGTCTGCCGGCCGCGACGCAGGGCGAGGGCACGGATGCCGCCCTGGGCTGGGACAAGCCGGGGTGGGACAGGCCGGGGTGGGACAGGCTGGAGTGGGAGAGAAGCGGGCCGCGGGCCTTCGCCTGGCCCGCCGCCTACGGTCAGCTGATCGAACTCGCCATGCCGGCCGAGGACTGGCGCCGGCTTTCCGGGGCGGCGCGTGCCCAGCTGACTGACGCCTGTGCCCTGGCCCTGGCGGAGCCCGCCCGGCTGGAACCGGCGGCCCGGCCCTTGCCGCCGGCCCTGGCGATGGGGCTGGCCCAGGCCCTGGGCCATAGCCTCGCCCTGCTGGTGCCCGAGCCGGCGCGGCGTGCCTACGCGGCGGCGCGCCGGGCCCGCTGGATCGGCCCGGCCATGGCCTGACGGCTGCCGGGCCTGCCTCATGCGCCCTGCAATCCGCGACGCAACAGGGCGATGTCGGCCGCGCTGGGCAGCAGCGCCGGCAGCGGCAGCCCGAGCGTCCGACGCATGCCGAGCAGCAGCCCCGTCAGGCGCACCAACCCGCCGGCCAGCACCGCATAGGCGGCACCGATGGCACCGAGCCAGGGCACCAGCACCACCAGCGCCAGCGCCGTGGCGGCGAAGGAGACGGCCTGCACCGTCGAGGTGAAGCCGGGGCGGCCCAGGCAGAGGAAAAGCTGCATCGGCACCTGGCAGAGGCAGGAGATGGCGGCGCCGATCAGCAGGATATGGAAGATGCCGGCGGCGGCGGCGAATTCGGGGCCGTAGAGCAGGCGCAGCGCCAGCCCGCCCAGCACCCAGCCGCCGGCCACCATGCCGAACATGGCGTAGAGGATGACGCGGAAGAGCCGGTCGTGCATCGCCTTGGTCGAGGCTTCGTCCCGCCCGGCCATGGCCGGGAAGCCGACCGAGGCGACCGCCTGCTGCACCACCATCACGAGGCGCGACAGGCCGAAGGCGACGACGTAGAGGCCGAAATCCGCCTGCGACACCATCGTCACCAGCACCATGCGGTCGAGCGAGAGGGCGAGATTGGCCAGCACCGCATTGGGCGCGGCGCGGAGCGCGAAGGAGACGAGCGGACGCGCCTCCCGCCCGGCGCCGCGCCAGTGCGGCCGGCCCAGGCGCCACTGCCAGACCAAGAGCAGCCCCAGCACCAGCACCGCGCCGGCGAACATGCAGCCGGCCGCCAGCTCCGGCGTCATCGGCAGGGCCGCCGCGGCCACCAGGAGCAGCAGAAGATAGAGCAGCACATCGGCCTGATTGGCCGTGTTGGCCAGGCGGTACTGGCCGAGCGCGCTGAAGCTGTTCTTCAGCACCATGGCGATCAGCATCACCGGCGTGGCGGCCATCACCATGACCTGCGCGGCCAGGACGGTTTGCGGGTCGTAATTCCGGCCCATCAGCCAGGGCAGCAGCGCCAGCCCGACCAGGACACCGAGGGCCGAAAGGCCGAGGCCTAGGACGAGCGTCGCGCCCAGCACGGCGCCGGCGCGCTCCGGATGGCCCTTGGTGCGATAGACCTGCGCATAGGGCAGGCCGGCCAGCGCCATGGTGGCCAGGACCAGCGGCCAGAAGGTGATGGCGGCATAGGCGCCGCGCCCCTCCGGCCCCAGCATGCGGGCCAGGAAGACGCCGGTGGCCAGGTTCACCAGGGTGATGAAGGCCTGGCTGAACACCGTCTGCAGGAAGGCGAAGGCGGTGCGCTCGCCACGGACCAGCCCTCGCAGGCCGCGGCGGAGCGCGGCGCCGATCTCAGGCATGGAAATAGGCCGCGCGTAGCCCCCGGCGGTAGGCGCCGTGCGCCGGCGCCATCTTCGGATCGATGCCGTTCAGCACCACGCCGGCGATGCGCACCTCGGCCATCTGCAGGGCGGCGACGCCGTCCAGCACCGCCTCGCGATGCGACTTGCCTGACTGCGTGACCAGGATGGTCTCCTGCACCATGCGGCCGATCAGCGCGGCATCCGACACCGGGCCCACCGGCGGCGTGTCGACCAGCACGTAGTCATAGGCCTTGTCGGCGGCTTCCAGCAGCTCGGCCATGGCCGTGGTCGCGAGCAGGTCCTGCGGCGCCACGGCCTCCCCCTCGAAACGGCCCGCCGGCAGGATGTCCAGGCCGGCGACACTGTCGGAGGCGACGGCGGCGGTGGCCGGAAGCCTGCCCGAGAGGACATCCACCAGCCCCTGCTCGGCCTCCCGGCCGAAGGCGGCGCGCGCCACGCCGGGGCGGCGCAGGTCGGCATCGATCAGCAACACCCGGAGGCCCGAGGCGGCCAGGCTGCGCGCCAGGGCCAGGGCCAGGCTGGTCTTGCCCTCGCCCGGCAGGGCCGAGGTGACCGCCAGGCTGCGGATCCGGCCGATCCCGCTGCGGGGCAGCGCCAGCAGCATGCGCAGCGAGCGCAGGGCCTCCGCCGTGGCGGATTTCGGCTGATGCAGCACCTGCCAGTGCGGCGGGCGCCGGCGGGAGGTCTGCGGCAGCGCGACAAGCCCGCGCAGGCCGGTGGCCGCCTCCACCTCGCCGAGGGTGGCGAAGCCCGGGCGCAGACGGTCGCGCAGCATGGCGAGGCCCAGCGCGGTCACCGCCGCGACGACGCCGGAGATCGCCAGCAGCAGGCTCTTGCGCGGGAAGCTCGGCAGCAGCGGCGGCGTCCCGTAGGAGACCACGCGCGCATCGGCCTGCTGGATGCCCTCCTGCGCCGCGACCTGCTTCTGGCGGCTGAGCAGGTTCTCGTAGAGGGTGCGGGTGATGTTGACCTGCCGCTCCGCCTCGCGCGCCGGCGCGTCGTTGCGCTCATAGGCGCCCATCTCGCGCTCGAGATCGGCGACCGAGCGGCGCAACTCCATCTCCCGGGCGCGCGAGATCTGCACCTCGCTCTGCAACCCGCGCAGGACTTTGCCGACCTCCTCGCCGATCTTGCGCTGCACCTCGGAAACCTCGGCGCGCGCCGCGCGCAGGGACGGGTGGCTATTGCCGAACTGCGCGGCCATCTCGGCCTCGCGGCGGCGGGCGATCGCCTCCTGCTCACGCAGGCGCGAGATGGTGGCGGAGGCCTGCACGTCGGTGTCGGCATCGCCGGCGGCGGCCAGGCTGCGGCTTTCGCGCACGCGCTGCAGGCGGGCCTCGCGCTGCGCCAGATCGGCGCGGGCCATGGTCAGCTGGGCGTTCATCTCCGCCAGGCGCTGCGCCGTCAGGGAGGTGCCACCGGGCTGATAGAGCTGGAAGCGCTCGCGGTACTCCTGCAGCTCCCGCTCCGCCAGGCGCAGGCGATTGGCCTGCTCCTCCACCTCACGGTCGAGCCAGCTGCGCGCCGCGGTCAGAGCCTCGTTCTTAATCCGCCGCTGGTCCTCGATGTAGAGATCCACATGGCGGTTCACGATGCGGGTGGCGAGCTCGGGGCTGGACGCCTGGAAGGTCACGTTGATGACGAAGGAGCGGCCCGTATTGAAGACGGACAGACCGCGCTGATAGCTGGCGACCGCGATCTCGAAGCGCGTCTGCTCGTCGGGATCGCCGGCGAGAGCATCGGTCCAGCCGTCCAGCATTCGCGCCGCCGAGGTCAGGCCGGCGCGGCTGGCCAGATCCGCCAGGCCGCCCACGATGCGCGCGGACAGCGGCGGCGTCGGCTGGAAGTCGGCGAGCTTGGTCAGCTCCAGATCCTCGACGACACGGCGCATCAACTGCGGGCTGGTCAGGATCTCCACCTCGCTGCGCACGGCATTGCCGTCGATGCCTGTCGCCGGGCCGGTCAGCACCTCGCGCAATTCCGCGTAATGCAACTGGCGCGTGTTCAGCATCACCATCGCGCTGGAGGAATAGATGGGCTGAAGGTTGATGATCACCACGAAAGCAAGGGCGAGCCAGGCCAGGATCCAGAGCGCGATGAAGCGCCGCGAGCGCCGGAAGATCCCCGCCAGGGCACCGAGCGAGGTCTCCTTCGACGCATGCGATCCCTGCGGCAGGGCGAGAGCGGGGAGATGGCTCTCCCCTTGTCCGTCAGGAATGCGGGCCGGGATCATCGCGAAATCCTCTTGCAGGGGCCGGGGGACAGCGACATGGCGAGGCGTGGTGGCATCGGTGGGGGGCTCCGCTTGGCAGATCCTGGAAAGCCGGACCCGCCCCTACTGGGCGCTTCGACAGGCGGCCGAACATCCTGGAATGCAGGTTTTCTGGCCTTCGGCGAGCACTTGGCCGGATACTAAGTCACAGTGAACCGCAAGTAGAACAAGATAAAATTTGGTCAGATCCGCTTACGTGATCTCACATTTCTTTGACCTTCGGCGTGCCTGTCGATGCGCATAACGCATTGCAGCATTCCACCGCAAGCCAGTATCTATTCCGAGCACGACACAAGACCTGTAGCAAAAAAAAGTCATATTTGGTTATTCAACCAAAAAGTTTCCCCTTGCGTGCGGGGGTGGATTCGTCACCCTTAAATGAACGCGCTTGGAGACCGATTGCATGTCAAGGCAAAATTATCGCGTCCTGGTTGCGGGCGGTTCGGGCTTCATCGGATCCAACCTCTGCCGCCGCCTGCTCGAACAAGGACATGAAGTCCTTTGTGTCGACAATTACTTCACGGGTTCGCGCTCCAACATCGCGGACCTGATCGGGAACCCCCGATTCGAGGCGATGCGCCACGATGTTACTTTCCCGCTTTATGTCGAGGTTGATCGAATATTCAATCTCGCCTGCCCGGCCTCGCCGGTGCATTACCAGTACGATCCCGTGCAGACGACCAAGGTCAGCGTGCTTGGCGCGATCAACATGCTTGGCCTTGCCAAGCGATTGAAGGCGCCCATCCTGCAGGCTTCCACCAGCGAGGTGTATGGCGATCCCACCCAGCACCCGCAGCGCGAGTCCTACTGGGGGAATGTCAACCCCATCGGGAGGCGCGCCTGCTATGATGAAGGCAAGCGCTGCGCCGAGACGCTTTTCTTCGATTACCGCCGCCAGCACGGCCTGAATGTAAAGGTCGCGCGGATCTTCAATACCTACGGTCCGGCGATGCATCCCGCGGATGGCCGCGTGGTTTCCAACTTCATCGTGCAGGCGCTGCGCGGAGAGCCCATCACGATCTATGGCGATGGCTCGCAGACCCGCGCCTTCTGCTATGTCGACGATCTGGTGGAGGGGCTGATCCGCCTGATGGACACGCCGCCCGAGGTCACCGGCCCGGTGAATCTCGGCAATCCCGGCGAGTTCACCATCCGCGAGCTGGCCGAGATGGTCATCCGCATGACCGGCTCCAGCTCGCAGCTCATCATGACGGCGCTGCCGGCCGATGATCCGAAGCAGCGTCGCCCCGACATCAGCAAGGCGCAGGAGCTGCTCGGCGGCTGGACGCCGAAGGTGCCGCTCGAGGAAGGGCTGGCCAGCACCATCGCCTATTTCCGCGAGGTGCTCAGCGGCGACGAGCCGCAGCCGCTGCCGCACATGGCGGCGGAAGCCTATGCCAATGCCCGGCTGCGCGTCGCCGCGCCGGAGGCGCCGCGGCCCGATCCGGCCGGCAGGCTCCGCGCATGAGGACCGGGCAGGCTTACAACGCCGACCTGCTGCGCCTTCTGGCGGAGCCGTCGCGGCCTGTCCGCCAGGGCGCGGGACACGCCTTCCGGGCGTCCAGCCATGCCATCAGGGTCTGCGTCGCCCTGGTCGACGCGCTGCAGGTGGCGGCCCTGGGCCTGCTGATCTGGGCGTTGTTCCCGCAGTCGATGGAGAATGGCTGGAGCGCCGCCGGCCTCGCCGTGCTGGCCGCGGTGCTGGCCGGCGTCACGCGCCGCGCGCTGCGGGTCGGCACGGCGCCGCAGCCGGATGCCGTCGCCGCCGTCGCCCTGCGCGCCGCCCTGGCCGTGGTGATCGCCGTCCCCACGGTGCTGTTCTGCGCCTGGATCGCCCGCCTGCCCGATGCCGGGGTGGGGCAGTCCATGCTCGGCTGGGGCCTGTTCTGGATCCTGGGCGCGGCGCCGGTGGCCTTCGGGCTGCGGCATCTCGCCAACCACATGGCGATCCGTCTCGGCCGCGCCGGTCCCGCCGTCGCCATCCTGGGCGATCCGGCGGAGCGGCAGCCGCTGGTCGATGTCGTGCAGCGCTTCGGCGCCTCCGGCTGGCACCTGGCCGCCTCCGCCGAGGAATCGCCGGAGACCCTGGAGCGCCTGGCCGGCCTGGCCGAGGCCGGTGAGCTCGACACGGTGATCCTGGCCTGCCGGGGCGAGGGCGCCCTGGAGCGGATCGAGGCCGTCTGTGCCCGCTTGGCGGACCAGCCGGTGCGGATCTGCCTCTCGCCCGGCTTCACCCCGGCCATGGCCGGGGCCCTGACCGGCCCGAGCCTGGCGGCCCTGCCGCTCTATGACCTGCGCGGCCGGCCTCAAAGCGGCTGGCCGGCGACGGCCAAGCGCAGCATGGACATCCTGCTGGCGGGTGGGGCGCTGCTGGTGCTCTCGCCGTTCCTGGCGCTGGTCGCGCTGGCCATCCGTCTGGAATCGCCCGGCAGCCCCTTCTTCGCCCAGTGGCGCTTCGGGCAGGGCAGCCGGCCCATCAAGGTCTGGAAGTTCCGCTCCATGTATGCCGATCGCGGCGACCGCACGGGTGCCGCGCGCACCCTGGCGCGCGATCCGCGCGTGACGCCGATCGGGCGGTTCATCCGCCGCACCAGCATCGACGAGCTGCCGCAACTCTTCTGCGTGCTGCGTGGCGACATGTCCCTCGTGGGCCCGCGTCCGCATCCGCTTCACATGCGCGTGGGCGATGCCTACTACTTCGATGCCGTCGAGGGCTATCGCGTGCGCCATGCCATCAAGCCCGGCCTCACCGGATGGGCGCAGATCAACGGTTCGCGCGGCGAGGTGGACACTCTGGCCAAGGCCCGCCGGCGGCTGGAGCTGGACCGGTGGTATCTGGACAACTGGTCGCTTTCCCTGGATCTCTGGATCATTCTGCGCACGGCGCTGGGCGGCTTCTCGACGCGCGGCGCGGATTGAGGCGGGTCCTCCCGCCCATGGCCAGGCTGCCCCGGCCTGTTCCGGGCCGGGGGCTTCCGCAGGCGGGCCTTCGCCTGCGGCCTATCATCAGCGGACGGCGCGACCATCCATGACACCAGCCCTGACCCTGCCGGCCCGCGGCACGCGCCTCGAGGAGGGGGGTGGCCTGCTGCAGGCGGATGCCATGCTGGCGGCCTGCGTCGCCCTGTTCCTGCCGCTGGCGATGCTGGCGGCCGGGCTGGCCGGCCCCCTGCGCCTGCTCTACCCGGCCATGGCCGTGGCGGCGGCCGGCTATCTCTACTTCCGCAACTCGCCCTGGTATGTCGGCCTGCTCGTCTGGCTGTTCTGCGCCTCGCCGCTGATCCGCCGCATGGTCGATCTGCCGCTCGGCTTCCAGCAGTCCAGCCCGATCCTGCTCGCGCCCTACGCCGCGGCGCTGTTCTGCGCCATCTCCTTCGTGACCTACCTGCTGCGGCCGCGGGCCAGGCTGATCGGGCCTTTCGTCGTCTTCCTCGTCTGCGTCGGATACGGCTGGGTGCTCGCCGCCTTCGCCGGCCGGCTGGCCTCCGGCATGGTCGATGTCCTGAAATGGGGCATCGGACCGCTGGTGGCCGTGCATCTGATGGCCCAGGCGAAGCAGTATCCGGCATTCCACCGCGTCGTGCTGAACAGCTTCGGCATCGCCTGCCCGGCCATGGCGGCCTATGGCATCATGCAGTTCATCGAACCGACGCCCTGGGACGCGGACTGGGTCTCGAACATGATCCTGCAGGGCATGACCTCGATGGGCCAGCCCTTGCCCTTCGAGCTGCGCGTCTTCGGCACCATGCATTCCCCGGGCTCCTTCGGCGCCTTCCTGATGGTCGGGTTGATCCTGCTGATCGGCCGGCCGCTGCCGCTGGCGCTGCCCGGCATGGCGCTGACGGTGCTGGGGCTGGCGCTGGCGCAGTACCGCGCCATCTGGACCGGCACGGCGATCGGCGTGCTGCTGGTCCTGTTCGGCGGCACGGCGCGCGAGCGGATGCGGATCATCATCGGCGGCATGGTGCTGGTGCTCGCCATGGGTCCCATGATCGCGGTGCCGGAGATGCAAGAGACCATCACCAAGCGCATCGAATCCCTGACGACGCTCGCCGCGGACGAGAGCGGCGAGGACCGGCTGAACCAGTACCGCGAGTTCCTGGAGGGCGAGGACCGGCTGATCATCGGCGAGGGGCTGGCCATCACCGGCGCCTCCCGCCAGATGGACGGCAAGCAGGGCGTGGTGATCGACAGCGGCATCATCGAGGTCTACACGGCGCTCGGCATCATCATGGCCACGGTGATGTTCGCCGCCATGGCCGTGCTGGTGCTGCGAACCTTCCGGGCCTCGGATGCCGTCTCACCGCATATGCACCTCTACCGCGCCGTGGTGGTGGCCAGCTTCCTGCAGCTGCCCTTCGGCTCGGTGCATGTGGGCGAGGCGGGCTTCGGCGCCTGGCTCTGCCTCGGCCTCGCCATGGCCTCGATGCTGCCACGCAGTGACATCAGGAGAACGACGTGACGGACCGGCTCTGCATCGCCACCTGGATCGTGCTGGACAAGGTCGAGGAGGCGACGGACTTTCCGTCGGTCGGCGAGAACTCTTCCCGCGCCGCCTTCCAGCTCGTCTACTGGCGCTGCGTCGCGACCTTCTTCGCCACCAGCCTGGCGCATGATCCGGAAGCGCGCCACGTCCTCTATTCCAATGTGGATGTGGCCGAGGCGGCGCCGCCCGGCATCCTCGCCCATCTGCGCGCGCTGGGGGTCGAGTTCCGGCTCTGCGACATCACCTTCCGCCTGCCGAGCGGCAGTGTCAGCCGCTGGGGCAATCAGTTCTATGTCCTCGATGTCATTCGCGACTTCGCCGCGCATCCCGGGGGCGAGGCGCTGGTCCTGGTTGATTCCGACTGCGTGATCCGGCGCGCGCTGACGCCCCTGCTGCCGCGCATCCGTGAGCATCGCTGCCTGACCTATACGCTGCGCCCGCGGGACCAGAAGAACTACGAGCTTGGCCAGTTGCTCAACGGCATGAGCCATGCCCGCATGGGGCAGGTGCTCGAGGAGACCTTCGGCGTCTCGGTCGCTGAGCCGCCGCAGTATCACGGCGGCGAGTTCTTCGCCGCCACGCATGGCTTCTGCCGCGACCTCCTGCCGCGGATCGAGCAGCTCTGGCCCCGTGCCGTGGCCGAGGCGCGCTGGCCGGATTCGATCAAGGAGGAGGCGCATTTCCTCTCCATCCTGGCCTATGCCCAGGGCGTTCCGCCCTATACGGCGAATGACGTGATCCGGCGCATCTGGACCAATTTCGAGGACATCAACACCCAGCCCGACGATGCCGCGCTGGCGATCTGGCATGTCCCGGCCGAGAAGAAATACGGCATCCGCCGTCTGTGGCGGCATATGGAACGGCGCCGGCTGGTCGGCCAGAGACTGTCGCCGGAGACGAGCAACCGCTTGACCCGCCGCTATATCGGCGTGCCCCGGCGGGGGCCGGTGAAGCTCCTGCAGGATGTCGCGGAGAAGCTGCGCGAGCGGTTGCGGCAGCAGCTGGCCCGCTCCCGCCCTTCCGTCGCGCCCAAGATGCGGCGCGATCCCGCCAGCGGCTGAGGCCGGACCTCAGCCCGCCGCCAGCACCGGCTGAGCCTCGGCCCGCTGGTCGCCGGCGGCCGGCAGCGGCTGGATCAGGCCAAGACGCACCAGCTGCGCGGAGGATTCGTAGCGTTCCGATACCGCGCTGCTGAAGTCGACGCCGCCCTTCTTCTGCAGCCCCTCGACATAGCGCCGGTAATCGGCGCCGTCGTTCTCATAGGCGCCGCGCGACAGCTCGGCCCGGGCGCGCTGCTCGAAATCGCCCAGGAACTTGAAGTGCAGCAGGGCCGCCGTCGCCGCGGACATGCGGGCCCCATGCAGGTAGTGGCCGGCGGAGGCGTAGCGCAGGCCAGGCCGCCAGCGCACCAGGGGCACCTTGTTCAACAGGGGCGGATAGGGCGGGCGCAGGCGCTGGATGGCAGGGATGCCGCGGAGGCCAGGCATATCGGCCAGGCGATAGCGGATGGCGCGCGCGATGCGGGCCGGCGGACGCCAGTCCAGCATGTCGGGATAGAAGACGCGCAGACGCGGACCGCCGATGACGCGGCGCCCGCCATCCGGCAGCATCTTGATGCGGTAGCCGCTGCGGTCGAAGTAGGGGCAGGCCTGGAGGAAAGGCATTCCTGGCCGGTAATCCGCCGCGATGGCCGCGCCGCGCGGATACATGTCGAGCATCATGGCATGCAGGGCTTCCTCCTCCCGCGCCGCCAGTCGTGCGCAGAAGTCCGGCAGAGGCCGCGTCTCGCATCCGGCATAGATCAGCAGCTCATCGGCATCGACGACAACGCACCACTGTCCCATCCCATGGAGGTTGAGCAGCGGCTCGATCCAATCCATTCCGGCGCGTGCCGAGGACATCTTCTGCTGCGTGACGAAGAGATGGCAATCCGGCTGCTGCCGCAGGAAGTCGACGGAGCCGTCATCCGACCCGTTGTCGATCAGGAGGAAGCGGCCGACGCCGAGGTTCCTGTAGTGGTCGAGGAAAGCGGGAAGGCGGCCGGCCTCGTTGCGAATCTTGGCGAAGAGGCGGATCTCCCGCGGGTCCTCGGGGATGGGGCGCCCGTCCTCCGGCGGAAGCGGCGGCGGCAGCTTCGGCGTGTCGGTCACCTTGGCATCTCCTTCTCGGCGGCGGGGGCGGGGCGATTGTTCCGCGCCCCCCCTTTGTCGTCCATTCCGTTCGCGGCCCGCCGATTGACAAGCGCGCGATGGTCTTGGGCCCTCAGCGGGTTCGCAGGAACGCGGCGAAGGCGGCGAGCGTCTCCTCGCTGACGTGGTGCTCGATGCCCTCGGCATCGCGTTCGGCGACCTCGGCCGGCACGCCCACGGCCTGCAGCAGATCGACCACGACCCGATGCCGCGCCCGCACCTTGCAGGCCAGCGCATGGCCGGCCTCGGTCAGGAAAACGCTGCGGTAGGGCTTGGAATAGGCGAGGCCGAGGCTCTTCAGCCGGCTGATGCTCTTGATGGCGGTCGCGTGCGAGACGCCGAGGCGCCGCGCCAGGTCGGTCGGCCGCGCCTCGCCGTCCTCGCTGAGCAGGTCATCGATCAGCTCGACATAATCCTCCAGCACCGCGGAGGCGCGGCCGGCGCGGGCGGAGGCGTGGCGCGCCGCCTGGTCGCCCTCCGCCGGCATGTCGGCGGCCGCCGCGGGCCGGTCGGGAGGCGTCTGGCGGACCTCGGGAAGCTTGGTGTAGGGCGGCGTCATCGGAGCCGCAAGATGCCCCAGGGGCGAAGGTGTTGCAATCGCGGCAGATCGCATCAGATAAGTGTTGATTGTAGCCGAAGCTACAGGCTTAATATCCAGCATCAGATCGGTGACGCTGGCACAAGAGGACCTGAATGACCCTTGCCCCCTATCGCCGCGCCCTGCTGGCGGCCTGCGGCCTGACCCTCCTGCTGGCCACCGCCGCTCCGGCCCAGACGCCGGAGAAGGCCGGCCCGCTCCGGGTGGTCACGACCTTCACCATCCTTCAGGACATGGCCCAGGCCGTGGCGGGCGAGGCGGCCGTGGTGGACTCCATCACCCGCCCCGGCGCCGAGATCCATGACTATGAGCCGACGCCGCAGGACGTGGTGAAGGCGCAGAAGGCCGATCTGGTGCTGTGGAACGGCCTGGGCCTGGAACGCTGGTTCGAGCGCTTCTTCCAGCGCCTGGACGGTGTCCCTTCCGCCACCCTCAGCGAAGGCGTCGCGCCCATCGCCATCACCGAGGGGCCCTATCGCGGCCGCCCCAACCCGCATGCCTGGATGTCGCCGGCCAATGCGGCGATCTATGTCGAGAACATCCGCAAGGCCCTGTCGGCGGCCGATCCGGCCCGGGCCGCGACCTATGCCGCCAATGCCGCCCGGTACACCGCTGAGATCCGCGCCCTCGACGCGCCGATCCGCGAGCGCTTGGCGCGGATCCCCGAGCCGCAGCGCTGGCTGGTCAGCTGCGAGGGCGCCTTCTCCTACCTGGCGCGCGACTATGGCCTCCGGGAACTCTATCTCTGGCCGATCAACGCCGAGGAGGAGGGCACGCCCCGGCAGATCCGCCGGGCCGTGGACACCATCCGCCAGCACGCCATCCCGGCGCTGTTCTGCGAAAGCACGGTCAGCGACCGCGCCATGCGGCAGGTGGCGCGGGAGGCCGGCTCGCGCTTCGCCGGGACGCTGCACGTGGACAGCCTGACCGATGCGGGCGGCGAGGCGCCGACCTATCTGCGGCTGCTGGACTTCAACGCCAATGCCATCCTGGCCGGCTTCCGTGAGTGAGGCGCCGGCGGCCGGCCTCTGGCGGCGCCTTGGCCAGGCCCTGTCGGGCCGCCGCGCCGCGCCGGGCGGGCCGCCGGGCCTTGTCGACCTGGTCGTGGAGGGGCTCGACGTGGCCTACGCCAATGGCCATGTGGCGCTGCGCGCGGCCGATCTGCGGCTGCGGCGGCCCACCATCTGCGGCCTGCTCGGCGTCAACGGCGCGGGCAAGTCCACGCTCTTCAAGGCCATCATGGGCATGGTGACGCCGGCGGCCGGCTCGGTCCGCATCGGCGGGCTGGCGGTGCGGGAGGCGCAGCGCCGCAACTGGGTCGCCTACGTGCCGCAGAACGAGGAGGTGGACTGGTCCTTCCCCGTCTCGGTGCGGGATGTCGTCATGATGGGTCGCTACGGCTACATGAGCCGCCTCCGCATCCCCGCCGCCGCCGATCGCGCGGCGGTGCGCGCGGCGCTGGAGCGCGTCGGCATGGCGGATTTCGCCGGGCGGCAGATCGGCCAGCTTTCCGGCGGCCAGAAGAAGCGGGTCTTCCTGGCCCGCGCCCTGGCGCAGGACGGGCGGCTGATCCTGCTCGACGAGCCCTTCGGCGGGGTGGATGTCACCACGCAGGAGCAGATCATGGCCCTGCTGCGGGAGTTGCGGGAGGAGGGACGGATCATTCTGGTCTCCACCCATGACCTCGCCAGCGTGCCGCAGCTCTGTGACGAGGTGGCGCTGATCAAGGGCACCGTGCTGGCCGCCGGCCCGACCGGGGCGGTCTTCACCCGGGCCAATCTGGCGAGGGCCTTCGGCGCCGGCACGGCCGCGGGGACCGGCGGCGGCGCGGTGACGCTGCTGGCCGAGCCGGAGGGCGGCACGCTGGTGCTCGGCGAGGGGGGCGAGATCCTCGGCCGGCTGCAGCCCGTCGAGGCCCCGCTGGATGTCCCGGCGCATGGCTGAGGCGCTGCTGGTTCCCTTCGACTACGAGTACATGCGCAACGCCATGCTGGTCAGCGCGCTGGTCGGGCTGGTCTGCGGCCTGCTCTCCTGCTTCGTGGCGCTCAAGGGCTGGTCGCTGCTGGGCGACGCGCTGTCCCACGCCGTGGTGCCCGGCGTCGCGCTAGCCTGGATCCTCGGCCTGCCCTTCGCCCTCGGGGCCTTCGCCTCCGGCCTGCTGGCGGCGTGGTGCATGGGCTTCATCCGCCGCAACAGCCGCATCCGCGAGGATGCCGCCATCGGCATCGTCTTCACCGCATTCTTCGGCGCCGGGCTGGTGCTGCTGACGCTCTGGCCGAGCAACATCCGGCTGCAGACCATCATCTTCGGCAACGTGCTCGGCATCGACCCGGCCGACCTGACGCAGATGCTGCTGGTCACCCTCGGGGTGCTGCTGGTCCTGGCGCTGCGCGGGCGCGACCTGGTGCTCTGGGCCTTCGACCCGGTGCAGGCCCGGGCGATCGGGCTCGACACGCGGCTTCTGCAGGTGCTGCTGCTGGGCTCGGTCGCCGCGGTGGCCGTGGCGGCGATGGTGGCGGTCGGCGCGGTGCTGGTCATCGCCATGCTGGTCGCGCCCGGCGCCACGGCCTATCTGCTGACCGACCGCTTCGGCCGCATGCTGGCCCTGGCCGGCGGGATGGGCGCCGGCACCGCCTTCCTCGGCGCCTATGCCAGCTATTTCCTGGATGGCTCGACGGGCGGGCTGATCGTCAGCCTGCAGGCGCTGCTCTTCCTGCTGACGCTGCTCCTGGCGCCGCGCCACGGCCTGCTGGCCGGGCGCCGGGCGCGGCGGGCGGCCCTGGCGGAGGGTGGCGGGTGATGGACCTCCTGACCGCGCCCTTCGCGCACGGCTTCATGCTGGAGGCGCTCGGCATCGGCCTGCTGGTCGGCACCGCCTGCGCCCTGCTCTCCTGCTACATCGTGCTGAAAGGCTGGTCGCTGCTGGGCGACGCCGTCGCGCATGCCGTGCTGCCGGGCGTCGTCCTCGCCTCGGCCGCCGGCCTGCCCCTGGCGCTCGGCGCCTTCGCCGCCGGCATGGCCTGCGCGCTGGGCGCGGGCTTCGTGCAGTCGCACAGCCGGGTGAAGGAGGACACGGCGCTCGGCGTGGTCTTCACTGGCATGTTCGCGGCCGGGCTGGTGCTGCTCGCCTTCCTGACCACCGAGGCGCATGTCACGCACATCCTCTTCGGCAACATCCTGGGCATCGAGGCGGAGGACTTCTGGCAGACCCTGCTGGTGGGCGGCGCGACGCTGCTGCTGCTGGCCTTCAAGGGGCGGGACCTGATCCTCTTCTGCTTCGATGCCGGCCATGCCCGCAGCATCGGGCTGAACACCACGGCGCTGCGCTATCTCTTCCTGGCCCTGCTCTCGGCCGCGGTCGTGGCCGGGGTGCAGGCGGTGGGTGTGATCCTGGTGGTGGCGCTGCTGATCACGCCGGGCTGCATCGGCTATCTCCTGGCCGACCGGTTCGGCCGCATGGCGGCGATCAGCGTGGCCGCCGCGGCGGTCTCGGTCCTGGGCGGGTTGGCGGCCAGCTTCCATGTCAACGTCTCGCCGGCCGGCGCCATCGTCTGCCTGCTCTCGCTGCTCTTCGCCGTGGCGCTGCTGCTGGCGCCCCGGCACGGGCTGCTCGCCGCCCGCCGGGCGCGGCGCCGCGCCGCCGCGGTGCCGCGCTAGGCGGGGCGCTATCCCGCCGCCGTCTCGCCCGGAAGCCCGCCCGGCACCACCTCCGCCAGGCCGAAGGCGGTGCCGGCGCCGGTCGCCATCGCCCGCCGGGTCGGTGCGAAGGAGCCGAGATCGACCACCACGGCGGCCTTGAGCCGTTCGGGGACGCGGTAGGGCCTGGGTTCCGCTTCCGGGTGAGGATCCGGGATCGGCGAAGAACCGCTGTGCGAACCTCTGCTCTTCATGTCCGGCCCGAAGACAAAGAAAAACGGCCCGCGGCAGGGCCGGGGCCGTCGGTCGGGGCTGCAGGCCGCCTGCCTCAGCGGGGGCCGGCCTCCTCCTCGTTCCGGGTTCGGGGTGTGAGGCTCAGCGCCTGCTCCAACCGGGGCAGCATCCGCTGCAGGCCCGCCAGGCGGTGGCTGGCGGAGGGCACGGCCTCGCCGCCCAGGGTACGCGCGATATGGTCGCGGCGAGCCTGCAGGGCGCTGCTCTTCAGCACGCGAAGATTGTCATTCATGCTCATGGAATTCCTCCGTCCCTTGTTCTTGTCCACGGAAGATGTGCCGCCCGCCGGAGCCGGGCAAGGGCCAGCGGGGGCAGTTCAGACCTGCGCCTGATTCAGGCTGCGGCGGATGACGTCGGTGGTCTCGGCGAGAAAGCGCCGCGCGGTCCGTGGCAGTTCGGTGCGGCCGGACCAGAAGGCGTAGGCGATGGAGGGAATGGCCGGCTCGAAGGGCCGGACCGCCAGTTCGCGGGGTGCCCGGCGGGGCGAGAAGGGGTCCACCACCGAGGCGCCGAGCCCGGCCGCGGCCAGGGCGCAGGCGGTGTCGGCATAGCGGACCTCGGCGCGGAAGAGAAAGGGCTGTCGCGCCTCCAGGAAGGCCTGCCGCACCGCCGCCCCCATGCGGCGCCCGGCCTCCAGCGCGATGAAGGGATGCGCGGCCAGATCCGCCGGCCGCACCACCGGCAGCGCCGCCAGGGGATGCTCGGGGCGGCAGACGCAGACCATGCGGTCCTCCAGCAGCGGCTGCGCCGTCAGCCCCGGCCGGTGCTCTAGGCTCAGGCCGAAGCCGAGATCCGTGGCGCCGGCCTCGATCTGCCGCTGGATCTCGTCGAGATCGCGGACATCGAAGAAGATCCGCACCCGCGGATTGTGCCGCAGGAAGAGATCGAGCGCGCGGGGCAGGGCGTGGTGCCCGAGCGGGGGCGTGCTGAGAATGCGCAGCCGGGTGATGGTGTCGTCGCGCAGGTCCTGCAGCTTCTGCTCCAGGGCCGTGTGGATGGTGAAGAGCGGCTCCGCCTCCTGCTGCAGCATGCGCGCGGCCTCGGTGGGAAAGAGGCGGTTGTTGACGCGCTCGAACAGGGCGAAGCCAAGCTGCGATTCCATCTGCTTCAGGGCCGCGCTGACGGCGGGCTGCGACATGCCGAGAACCCGCGCCGCGGCCATGGTGGTCTGGAAGCGGAGGACGGCGCGCAGGATCTCCAGTTGCCGCAGGGTCATCCCGAGCAGCTATAGGCGGTTTCCCGGCCCCCAGGGAGCCCCCCAGGGAGCCCCCCAGGGAAACCGCGCAGGGGGAGGGAGCCGGGATGCAGGTCAGGCCCTCAGGCGCTGGCCTGATCCAGCCGTGCGATATCCTCCGGCCGCAGGGTCAGCGAGACGGCCCTGACCAGGCTTTCCAGCTGGGTCCGGCTGGTGGCGCTGGCGATCGGCGCCGTCACGCCCTCGCGCGCGATGAGCCAGGCGAGCGCCACCTCGGCCGGCCTGGCGCCGTGCCGCTCCGCCACCTCGTCCAGGGCCGCCAGGATGGCGAGGCCGCGAGGGTTCAGATACTTGGCGATGCCCTGGCCGCGCTGGCTCTGCCCGAGATCCGCCTCCGAGCGGTACTTGCCGGACAGGAAGCCGGAGGCGAGGCTGTAATAGGTGATGACCCCCAGGCCCTCGCGCAGCGCGAGGTCACGCAGCGGGCCGTCGAAGCCCTCGCGATCGTAGAGGTTGTACTGCGGCTGCAGCGTCTCGTAGCGCGGCAGGCCCTTGTCGCGCGCCGTGGCCAGGGCCTCGGCGAGCTGCCCGGCATCGAGGTTGGAGCAGCCGATGGCGCGCACCTTGCCTTGCCGCAGCAGCGTGTCATAGGCGCCGAGCGTCTCCTCATAGGGGGTGCGCGGGTCCGGCCAATGGGACTGGTAGAGGTCGATCCGGTCGGTGTTGAGCCGGCGCAGCGAATCCTCCACCGCCTTGATGATCCAGCCGCGCGACAGGTCGCGGTGGCCCTGCCCCATGTCGGAGCCGACCTTGGTGAGCAGCAGCACCTTGTCGCGCTTGCCGGGATTGGCTCGCAGCCAGTTGCCGATGATGGTCTCGGACTCGCCGCCGCGGTTGCCGGGCGCCCAGGCGGAATAGACATCGGCCGTGTCGATGGCGTTCAGCCCGGCATCGACGAAGCCATCCAGCAACCCGAAGGAGGTCTTCTCGTCTACGGTCCAGCCGAAGACATTGCCGCCGAAGACGAGGGGGGCGATGTCGAGGCCGCTGCGGCCCAGCGCGCGTTTCTGCATGTCCATTCTCCACAGCTCGGCGGAGGAGCCTCCGCCAGACCCTGCGGCATGTGGGACGGCGGGCCGGCAAGTCCAGGCTGCGGCGGGGCCGTCGGCCGCGCCGGGCGGCCCAAGGGCAACCGAACGGACGATCAACGGGACGATATCGTGCTACCTCAGAAAACACCTTCCCTGGCCGTGCAAGGAGTGGAAGCATGGCGCCGCACCGGGCCACGGCGCCCAGGAGGGGAGACAAGAATGACCGACCGGAAGCCGGAAACCCGGCACCCCGAGACCCTGGCCCTGCATGCGGGCTGGTGGCGGGACGAGGCCACCAAATCCGTGGCCGTGCCGATCTATCAGACCACCTCCTACCAGTTCGACGATGCCGGCCAGGCGGCGCGGCTCTTCGCCCTGCAGGAGCTGGGCAATATCTACACCCGCATCGGCAATCCGACGACCGACGTGCTGGAGCAGCGGGTCGCGGCGCTGGAAGGGGGCGTGGCGGCGCTGGCCCTGGCCTCCGGCCAGGCGGCCTCGGCGCTCTCGGTGCAGAACCTGGCCAGGGCCGGGGACAATATCGTCGCCTCCACCGATCTCTATGGCGGCACCTGGAACCTCTTCGCCAACACGCTGAAGGACCAGGGCATCGAGGTCCGCTTCGTCGATCCCGCCGATCCGGAGGGCTTCCACCGCGCGACGGACGACCGCACGCGTGCCTATTACGCCGAGGCCCTGCCCAATCCGAAGCTGGAGGTCTTCCCCATCGCCGAGGTCGCGGCCATCGGCCGGCCGCTCGGCATTCCGCTGATCGTGGACAACACCGCCGCGCCGCTGCTGATCCGCCCCTTCGAGCATGGCGCGGCGGTGGTGGTGCATTCGCTGACCAAGTTCATCGGCGGGCACGGCAGCAGCATCGGCGGCATCATCGTCGATGGCGGCAATTTCGACTGGGCGGCGCACCCGGCGCGGCAGCCGGCGCTGCACCGGCCCGACCCCTCCTATCACGGCGCGCAATGGGTGGAGGCGGCCAGGCCGCTCGGCCCCATCGCCTATATCCTGAAGGCGCGCACCACCCTGCTGCGCGATCTCGGCCCGGCGCTCAGCCCCTTCAACGCCTTCCTGATCCTGCAGGGCATCGAGACCCTGCCCCTGCGCATCCGCGAGCACAGCCGCAATGCCAGCCTGGTGGCGGAGTTCCTGGCCGGGCGGCCGGAGGTGACGCGGGTGATCCATCCGGCGCATCACAAGGGTGTGGCGGCGGCGCGCACCGAGGCCTATCTCCGGCGCGGCCATGGCGGGCTGCTGGGCTTCGAGCTGGCCGGCGGAGCGGAGGCCGGGCGGCGCTTCATCGACGCGCTGCGCCTGTTCCACCATGTGGCCAATATCGGCGATGCCCGCAGCCTCGCCATCCATCCGGCCAGCACCACGCATTCGCAGCTCTCCGAGGCCGAGCAGCGGGCGACGGGCGTGACGCCGGGCTATGTGCGCCTCTCGGTCGGGCTGGAGCATCCGGACGATATCCTGGGCGACCTGCGCCAGGCGCTGGAGGCGGCCGGGCGGGGGTGAGGGCACGCGCCCCGCTTCAGGCGTGTTCCGGCGGGGCGTGTTCCGGCGGGGCCGTGACCGGCGCCTCCAGCCGCGCGCGCAGTTCCGCCTCCCGCCGCCGCGCCTGGATCAGGTGCCGCTCGCGCACCGGCCCATAGCCCCGGATAAGCTGCGGGATGGCGGCCAGCTCCACCGCCACGGCATGGCAGGCCGGGTTCAACCGGGCGCAGAGCCCGGCGATGGTGGCCTCGTATTCCCGGATCAGCGTCCGGTCGCGGCGGCGCTCGGCCGTGTGCCCGAAGGGGTCGAGCCAGCCTCCGCGCAGCCGGCGGGCGCGCGCCAGCCCCCGCAGCACGGGCAGGATCCAGGGGCCGAAGGCGCGCTTGCGTGGCTCGCCCGTGCGCGGATCGCGCCGGGAGAGCAGGGGCGGGGCGAGATGGAAGACCGGCCGCGCCTCGCCCTCGAAGCCCTCCCACACCCGTTCGAGGAAGCCCTCCGCCGTGTGCAGGCGGGCCACCTCGTATTCGTCCTTGTAGGCCATGAGTTTGTAGAGGTTGCGCGCCACGGCCTCGGCGAAGCCGCCGAGCCCCGGGGCGCGTTCCGCCTCCGCGCAGCGCGCCCGCTCCACCAGGGCGGCGTAGCGCGCGGCATAGGCGGCATCCTGATAGGCGGTGAGGTCGGCGACGCGGCGGGCCACGATCTCCTCCAGGCCCCGCTCCAGGGCCGGCGGGGCGGCGGCGGGGCCGGCCGCCTGCCGGACGGCGGCCAGGTCCAGCGCGGCGCGGCGACCCCAGGCGAAGGCGGCGAGGTTCATCTCCACCGCCGCGCCATTCATGCGGATGGCCTGGCGCAGCGCCTCCCCGCCCACCGGCAGCAGGCCCTGCTGCCAGGCATAGCCGAGCAGGAAGAGGTTGGTGGCGATGGCCTCGCCGAGCAGGCCGGTGGCCAGGGGCGTCGCCGCCAGGAAGCTGGCGCCGCCCGGGCCGCAGGCGGCGGCGATGCGCCGCTCCATCTCGGCGGCGGGCAGGCGCGGGTCGGGCTGGCCGGCGGCGTCGCCGCTGCGCGCCTGGGCGGCGAAGCCGCGCACCATGTCGCTGGTCGCCTGCTCATGCGCGTTGACCACGGCGCGGGTGTGGCCCGGCCGCATCTTCAGCAGGCTGTCCGGCGCTGCGGTCACCACCAGATCGCAGCCCAGCACCAGCCGCGCCTCGCCGGCGGCGATGCGGGAGGCATGCAGCTGCTCCTGCCGCGCGGCCAGGCGCAGGTGCGACCAGACCGGCCCGCCCTTCTGCGCCAGCCCGGCCATGTCGAGCGCCGTCGCGGCCTTGCCCTCCAGCGCGGCCGCCGTGCCGATCAGCGCGCCGATGGTGATGACGCCGGTGCCGCCGATGCCGGTGACAAGGATGCCATAGGGCCGGTCCAGGGACGGCAGGGCGGGCTCGGGCAGCCCGGCATCGGGCGCCTGGAGCGCGGCGGGGCGCGGCCGGGGCCGGCCGCCCTCGATGGTGACGAAGCTCGGGCAGAAGCCCTCCAGGCAGGAGAAGTCCTTGTTGCAGGCCGACTGGTCGATGGCCCGCTTGCGGCCGAACTCGGTCTCCACCGGCACCACGGCGAGGCAGTTGGACTTGGCGCTGCAATCGCCACAGCCTTCGCAGACGCGGTCGTTGATGAAGACGCGCCGCGCCGGGTTGGGCAGCAGGCCGCGCTTGCGGCGGCGGCGCTTCTCGGCCGCGCAGGTCTGGTCGAAGATCAGCACCGTGGTGCCCGGGGTCTCGCGCAGCTCGCGCTGCACCCGGTCCAGCTCCCGCCGGTGCAGGACGGGGATGCCGGCCGGCAGGTCCGAGCCGGCATGGCGCTCCGGCTGCTCGGCCAGCACGACGACGCGCGCCACCCCTTCCGCCACCACCTGCCGGGCGATCCGCGCCACGCTGGGCTGGCCCTCGACAGGCTGGCCGCCGGTCATCGCCACGGCGTCGTTGTAGAGGATCTTGTAGGTGATGTTGACGCGGGCGGCGACCGCCTGGCGGATCGCCAGGATGCCGGAATGCGCATAGGTCCCGTCGCCCAGATTGGCGAAGACATGCCGCGTCCCGGTGAAGGGCGCCTGTCCGATCCAGGCCACGCCCTCGCCGCCCATCTGGCTGAAGGTCTGGGTCTGCTCGGGGTTCATCCAGAGCGCCATGTAGTGGCAGCCGATGCCGGCCAGAGCGCGGCTGCCCTCGGGCACACGGGTCGAGCTGTTGTGCGGGCAGCCGGGGCAGTAATGCGGCAGGCGCTGCGCCGCCGCGGCGGGGGGCGGGGCGTCCTGCGCCTCCAGCCGCGCCAGCGCCGCGCGCAGCCCGGCATCCTCGCGCATCCGCAGCAGGCGGCGGGCGATGACGCGGGCGACGAGCCCGGCGGAAAGCTCGCCGGCGGCGGGGAGCTGCCAGTCATGCACCGGCAGGTCCCATTCGCCCTGGTCGTCGAACTTGCCGACGACGCGCGGCCGCACGTCCTGCCGCCAGTTGTAGAGCTGCTCCTTGAGCTGATACTCGATGAGCTGGCGCTTCTCCTCGACGACCAGGATCTCCTCCAGCCCCTCGGCGAAATGCCGCGTCCCCTCGGCATCGAGCGGCCAGGGCATGCCGACCTTGAACAGGCGGATGCCGGCCGCGGCGGCCGCGCTGTCATCGAGGCCCAGCAGCTCCAGCGCCTGGCGCACGTCGAGGTAGGACTTGCCGGTGCTGGCGATGCCGAGACGGGCGCGGGGGCTGTCGAGCACCACGCGGTTCAGCCCGTTCAGCCGGGCATAGGCCATGGCGGCATAGGCCTTGTAGCGCTGCAGCCGCATCTCCTGCGCCATCGGCGTGTCGGGCCAGCGGATGTTGAGCCCGTCCGGCGGCAGGGCGAAGTCGCCGGGGATCAGCGTCTCGACCGCCATCGGGTCGAGGCGCACGGCGGCCGAGGTCTCGACCGTATCGGCCACCGCCTTCATCGCCACCCAGCAGCCCGACCAGCGCGACATGGCCCAGCCATGCAGGCCGAACTCGATCAGCTCCTGCACGCCCGAGGGGTTCAGCACCGGGATCATGGCCGCGGCGAAGATATGGTCGCTCTGATGCGGCAGGGTCGAGGACTTCGCGCCGTGATCGTCGCCGACCACCGCCAGCACGCCGCCATGGCGCGCCGTGCCGGCGGCGTTGGCGTGCTTGAACACGTCCATGCTGCGGTCGGCGCCCGGCCCCTTGCCGTACCAGAGGGCGAAGACACCGTCATGCCGCGCGTCCGGAAAGAGCCCGACCTGCTGCGACCCCCAGACGGCGGTGGCCGCGAGATCCTCGTTCAGGCCGGGCTGGAAGGTGATCCGCTCGGCCGCCAGGGCCTCGGCCTCCTTCCAGAGCGCCTGATCCAGCCCGCCGAGGGGCGAGCCGCGATAGCCGGAGACGAAGCCGGCCGTGTTCAGCCCGGCGGCGGCATCGCGCCGCCGCTGCAGCAGCGGCAGGCGGGCCAGGGCCTGGATTCCGGGGAGGTAGAGCAGCGGCGTGGCCTCGGCCCGCCGCAGGGGCATGTCGGGCATTCGTCGGACCTTCCCTGTCGGCCGCCGGAAGGCAAGGCTGGCGGCGGGGCCGGAGGGTCTGTCGCCCCGCCTGGCCTATGCCGCAGCATAACGGGGCGGCGGCGGAAGAGGCTTCCGAAACCATACGGGAACCACCCCGGCAGGGGAATCATCCCCCGAAGGAGGGCGTATCCTCGGAATGATCGTCCGATATTGCGTTGCAACACGGAAAATCCTGCTGCCATACGCCAGCACGGTCGATCTGGAACGGCCGTCGCGCTGCGGCGTTGAATCGAGCGGACGCCCGGTGTCCCGCCGGGTGGAAGGAGCATCATGGCCAACAATCCCCGCTACAACACGGCCCGGCCGGACAATGTCGGCCCGCACGACCCGAACGAGGACCAGACCGACCCCAAGGCGCCGAAGCGGCGCCCGGAAGAGGCCTACAAGAACGAGACCGAAGGTCAGGCGGCCGCGGTCATCCCCCCCAAGGGCAAATCCGGCGACTGAGGGGCGGCTCAGGCCACGCCGCTGCGCAGCAGGTCATGCAGGTGGATGATGCCGGCCGGCCTGTCGCCTTCCATGACGAAAAGGCTGGTGATCCGCAGCCGGTTCATCAGTGCCAGCGCCTCCTGCGCCAGCAGGTCGGGCGCCACGGTGCGGGGGCTGGGCGTCATCACCTCCCGCACCGGGCGGTCCACGAAGGCGGCCTCGAAGGCGCGGCGGACGTCGCCATCGGTCACCACGCCGATCAGGCGGCCGGCCTTGTCCACCACGCCGGTGATGCCGAAGCGCTTGCCGGTCATCTCGACGATGGCCTGGGAGAGGCTGGCATCGTCCGGCACCAGCGGCACGCTGCTGCCGCCATGCATCATGTCGCGCAGCTTGCGAAGCTGCGAGCCCAGCTTGCCGCCCGGATGGAACTGGCGGAAATCCGTCGCGGTGAAGCCGCGCAGCGACAGCAGGGCCACGGCCAGGGCGTCGCCGATCGCCATCTGCATGGTGGTGGAGGTGGTCGGCGCCAGGCCGTTGGGGCAGGCCTCCGGCATCACCGGCAGGATCAGCGCCACATCCGCCGCGCTGCCCAGCGCGCTGTGGGCGGAGGAGGTGATGGCGATGAGCTTCACCCCGAAGCGGCGCGTGTAGGCGACGATATCCGACAGCTCCGGCGCCTCGCCCGACCAGGACAGGGCGATCACCACATCCTCGTTGCGGATGATGCCGAGATCGCCGTGGCTCGCCTCGCCCGGGTGCACGAAATAGGCCGGCGTGCCGGTGGAGGCGAGGGTGGCGGCGATCTTGCGCCCGACATGGCCGGACTTGCCCATGCCGGTCAGGACGACGCGGCCCTCGGCAGCCAGGATCAGCCGGGTGGCCTCGTCCAGCCGGCTGCCCAGCGCCGCCGCCCCTTCCTGGCCGAGCGCGGCGCGCAGCGCGGCGAGCCCCTCGATCTCCAGCTCCACGGTGCGGCGGGCCGCCGAGAGGGCGGTTCCGGCGGCGGGGGTGGCCAGGGTCATCCTGTCGCGGTCCTCATGCAGGGGCGGGGCCGGCTGCCATAGCAGAAATGCCGACAGTGGGTACAGACGGGGAGGGCGGAGCTGGCATGTTGCCTGGCGATGAGAATGACACTAAGAATCATTCTCATAATTTCCAGGCAAGGAGTCCTCGCCCATGGCGCTGCTGGAGGTCAGGGATCTCACCGTCCGCTTCGACACCGGGGAAGGCACCGTCCATGCGGTGAATGGCGTCAGCTACGACCTGGAGGCGGGCGAGACCCTCGGCGTCGTCGGCGAGAGCGGCAGCGGCAAGAGCGTGCATGTCCTGGCCATGCTGGGCCTCATCCCGAAGCCTCCCGGCCGCATCGCCGGCGGCAGCGTGCGCTTCGACGGGCGCGAGCTGCTGACCCTCTCGGAGCGCGAGCTGCGCAAGCTGCGCGGGCGCGAGATCGGCATCATCTTCCAGGACCCGATGACCTCGCTGAACCCGGTGCTGACCGTGGGCACGCAGATCACCGAGGCGCTGGTGACGCACGGGCTGATGTCCCGGCGTCAGGCCCTGGAACGCGCCGTCGCGCTGCTCGACCTGGTCGGCATCCCCGAGCCGCGCAAGCGCGTGACGCAGTATCCGCACCAGTTCTCGGGCGGCATGCGGCAGCGCGCCATGATCGCCATCGGCATCGCCTGCGAGCCCAAGCTGCTGATCGCCGATGAGCCGACCACCGCGCTCGACGTGACGGTGCAGGGCCAGGTGCTCGACCTGATGCGCGACCTGAAGAAGAAGCTCGGCATGGCGATGATCTGGATCACGCACGACATGGGCGTGGTCGCCGGCATCGCCGACACGGTGCAGGTCATGTATGGCGGCCGCGTGCAGGAGCGCGGCCCGGTCCGCGCCGTCTTCAACGACACGCGCAGCGCCTATACCTGGGGCCTGCTGCGCTCCCTGCCCGACCACGAGATGCCGATCGCGGCCGAGGGCGAGCGCGTCGCCGTGGTGGCGACGGAACGCCAGCGCCTCTACCAGATCCCCGGCCAGCCGCCGGATCTCTTCCAGCCGCCGGTGGGCGATCCCTTCGCGCCACGCAACCCCTTCGCGACCGAGCGCTGCCTGACCGAGGTGCCCCCGCTGGTGCAGGCGCCGGGCGCGGTGCCCGGCCATCTCGTCGCCGCCTGGTACGACCTCCGCGCCCAACGGGAGAAGGCCGCATGAACGCGATTGCCCCCAAGCCGATCCTGGCGGTCGAGGGCCTGACCCGGCACTTCGACACCGCGCACAACCTCTGGGGCCGCCCGACCCACACGGTGAAGGCGGTGGACGGCATCAGCTTCACCGTGGCGCCGGGCGAGACGCTGGGCCTGGTCGGCGAATCCGGCTCGGGCAAGAGCACGACCGGCCGCCTGGTGCTGCGGCTGGAGAAGCCCACCGCCGGCCGTATCGTCTTCGAGGGCGAGGACATCACCGGCCTGAAGACGCACCAGCTCATCAAGGTGCGCAAGAAGCTGCAGGTGGTGTTCCAGGACCCCTACTCCTCGCTCAATCCGCGCATGCGGGTGGGAGAGAGCGTCGGCGAGCCCCTGCGCGTGCATGGGGTGGTGCGGGGCGGCGCCGAGCAGCGCGACCGTGTGGCGGAGCTCTTCCGGCGTGTCGGCCTCGACCCGCGCTTCATGGACCGCTTCCCCCACCAGTTCTCCGGCGGTCAGCGGCAGCGCATCGGCATCGCCCGCGCCATCGCGCTCGGCCCGAAGCTGATCGTGGCGGACGAGCCGATCACCGCGCTCGACGTCTCGATCCAGGCGCAGATCATCAACCTCTTCCTCGATCTGCAGGAGGAGATGGGCATGGCCTATCTGTTCATCGCCCATGACCTCGGCATGGTGCGCTATCTCTGCCACCGGGTGGCGGTGATGCTGCGCGGCCGCATCGTCGAGATGGGACCGACCGCCGAGGTCTTCGCCAACCCGACCCATCCCTATACCCGTGCCCTGATCTCGGCGGCGCCGATCCCGGACCCGGACCGCGAGGCGGCCCGCCGGCGCCTGCCCTACGAGCCTTCGCCGCCGCCCCCCGAGGCGGAGCTCCGCGAGGTGTCGGCGGGGCATTTCGCCCTGGTGTGAGGCGGGCGGGCGGCCGGAGAGAGGATGACCTTTCTCCGGCCCGCCCGGCCATCAGGCGTCGGCGCGGATATTCGCCGCCCGCGCCACCTCGCCCCAGCGCTTGTGGTCGGCCTTCACGCGGGCATCGAACTCCGCCGCCGTGCCGCCGCCCGGCTCGTCGCCCTGGCCGGTGATGCGCTCCCGCACCGTGGCGTCCTGCAGCGCCGCGTTCATCGCCGCGTTGAGCCGCTGCACCACCTCGGGCGGCGTGCCCTTCGGCGCCGAGAGGCCGATCCAGCTGGTGATGATGAAGTCGTTCAGGCCCTGCTCGGCGGCGGTCGGGATATCCGGGAAGGCCGGCGCGCGCCGCTCCCCCGTCACCATCAGCCCGCGCACCTGCCCGGCCTTGACGAAGGGCGCCACGACCGAGGCGGCGTCGAAGAGGGCGCTGAAGCGGCCGGCGATGAAGTCCTGCATGGCCGGGCCGCTGCCGCGATAGGGCACGCTCTCCATCTGCGGATTGCCGATGCGGGTGCGGAACAGCTCCATCGCGCAGTGCGACATGCTTCCCGCCGCCGCCGTGCCGTAATCGACGCCCTTGGGCTGCGCCTTCACCCAGGCGGTGAAGTCCGCGACCGTCCTCGCCGGAACCGAGGGGTGCAGGCACAGGATCAGCGAGCTTTGCAGCGCCAGCCCCACCGAGACCAGCTCCAGCGGATCGATGGTCATGCCCGGGAAGGTGTGTGGGTTGATGGCCATGGAGCTCGAATTGGCCGCCAGGATCGTGTAGCCGTCCGGCCGCGCCCGCAGCACCGCCTCGGTGCCGATATTGCCGCCGGCGCCGCCCTTGTTGTCGATCACCACCGGCTGGCCGAGCGCCTGCGACATGCCCTGCTGGATGACGCGGGCGGCGAAGTCGGTCTGGCCGCCGGGCGGGAAGCCGACCACCAGCGTCACCGGCCGGGTCGGCCAGGACTGGGCCAGGGCCAGGTGCGGCATGGCGAGGCCACCGGCGGCGGCGCCGAGGCCGGCGGCGAGCAGCCCGCGGCGGCGGAGCGGGGGCAGGGCGTCGTTCTGGAACGTCATCCGTGGGTCTTTCCGGGTCCGTGGAGCCGCCCTCGCGGGAACGGGGGCGGGTGTGACGCCGGGATCGGGGCGGGGCGGCGGCATGGCACGGCGCGCCGCGCGGGGGCGGGCAGGGGACCGGCTTTCCTCCACGGACCGCCTCGGGCCCGGTCCGCTTGCTGCGGAACTGTTCTTGTCGCGGTATGGTTAGGGGGCGGGCGGGATGCTAGTAAAGCGCAATCATCGGCGACCGACATACCGAATCGGATATCCCTGCCATGGCCGCTTCCCCCGCCGGGGCGCCTCGCCCCCTGGCGCCGGACTGGTTCTCCCGCACCCGCCTCAAGCTGCGCCACCTGCAACTGCTCACCGCCCTGGACGAGGACCGCAACCTCAACCGCGCCGCCCGCCGCCTCGGCCTGACCCAGCCCGCCGCCTCGCGCCTGCTGGCGGAGATCGAGGCGATGATCGGCGCGCCGGTGGTCGAGCGCCGGCCGCGCGGGGTGGAGCCCAACGCGCTGGGCGAGGTGCTGCTGCGGCGCGCCCGCGCCGTGCTGGTCGAGCTGGAGGCGGCGGCGGCGGAGCTGAACGGCCTGCGCGGCGGCTCGGGCGGCACGGTGGCCATCGGCGCCGTCACCATGCCGGCGGTGGATGCGCTGGTGCGGCTGGTGGAGCAGGCACGGCGCGAGGCGCCCGGCATCCGGGTGAGCGCGGAGGTGGACACCAGCCCGGTCCTGGTCGAGCGGCTGCGCGCCGGCCGGCTGGACTTCATCCTGGCGCGCCTGCCCGCGGGGCAGGACGCGGCCGGGCTGGAGTATCGCGAGGTGGGGGAGGAGGAGATCTGCTTCCTGGTGCGGGAGGAGCATCCGCTGCTGGCGGGAGGCACCCCGGCCCTGGCCGATCTCCGGGCCTACCCCTGGGTGCTGGAACCGCGCGGCAGCCTGCTGCGCCAGCAGGTGGAGATGCTGTTCCTGCGCCACGGGCTCGAGCCGCCGGGCCAGGTGCTGAACACCGCCTCGGCCCTGGTCGCCCTGGCGGCGCTGGCGCGGGGCGATGCCATCGGTGCCGTCAGCACCTCGGTCGCGGCCATCTTCGGGCCGCGCGGGCGGTTCCGCCGCCTGCCCGCCCCGCGGGAGGCGCCCCGCCTGAGCGTGCCGCCCTATGGGTTGATTCGGCTGCGCGGCCACCGCCTCTCGCCGGCGGCGCACAGCCTCCACGCCATGGCGGAGGCTTTGCTCTTCGGAGACATACCGAAACCGGCATAGATCGCCCCGAAGTTCCGATTGGAACGATATGCCTCGTCGGCCTAGCCTGCCCCGACGCGGCGCCCCTGCCGTCTCCCGAGGAAACGCGCCATGACACACGACAAGAAAACGCTGCGCAGCCAGGCCTGGTTCGGCCGGCAGGACAAGATGGGCTTCTACTACCGCTCCTTCCTGAAGAACCGCGGCATTCCGCAGGACCAGTTCGAGGGCAGGCCGGTCATCGGCATCTGCAACACCTGGTCCGAGCTCAACCCCTGCAACAGCCACTTCCGCACCATCGCCGAGCATGTCCGCTACGGCGTGCTGGAGGCCGGCGGCTTCCCGCTGGAATTCCCCGTCTCCTCGCTGGGCGAGGTGACGATGCGCCCCACCGCCATGCTCTACCGCAACCTCGCGGCGATGGATGTGGAAGAGGGCATCCGCGCCCATCCGCTGGATGGCGTCGTGCTGCTGATGGGCTGCGACAAGACGACGCCCGCGCTGCTGATGGGCGCGGCCAGCGCCGACCTTCCCGCCATCGGCGTCTCCGGCGGGCCGCAGCTGCGCGGCGTCTATCAGGGCAGGATGATCGGCTCCGGCACCAGCATCATCTCGATGAGCGAGCAGCTGCGCGCCGGCGAGATCACGCTGAGGGAGTTCCATGAGGCCGAGGCGGGGATGAACCGCAGCCATGGTTCCTGCATGACCATGGGCACGGCCTCCTCCATGGCCTCGATGGTGGAGGCGCTGGGCATCGGCCTGCCGACCAACGCCGCCATCCCCGCCGTCGACGCCCGCCGCAACGAGCTGGCCCGCATGGCCGGCCGCCGCATCGTCGAGATGGTGGGAGAGGACCTGACACCCACGAGGATCCTGACGCGGGAGGCCTTCGAGAACGCCATCCGCACCCTGGCCGCCATCGGCGGCTCGACCAACGCGGTGGTGCATCTCATCGCCATCGCGCGGCGCATCGGCGTCGACCTGACGCTGGAGGATTTCGACCGGCTGGGCCGCGGCGTCCATTGCCAGGTGAACCTGATGCCCTCCGGCGAGTACCTGATGGAGGATTTCTACTACGCCGGCGGCCTGCCCGTGGTGCTGCGCGACCTGGGCGAGCAGGGCCTGCTGCACAAGGACGCGCTGACCGTCAACGGCCGGAGCATCTGGGACAACGTCAAGGACGCGCGCTGCTGGAACCGGGAGGTCATCACCACCCCGGAGCAGCCCTTCAAGCCCGATGCCGGCATCGCCATCCTGCGCGGCAACCTGGCGCCCGACGGCGCGGTGATCAAGCCGTCCGCCGCCTCGCCGCACCTGATGCGGCACACCGGCCGCGCCGTGGTCTTCGACAGCATCGAACACCTGCACCACGCGGTGAACGACGACAGCCTGGAGATCGACGCCGACTGCATCATGGTGCTGCAGAACTGCGGCCCCAAGGGCTATCCCGGCATGGCCGAGGTCGGCAACATGCCGCTGCCGCAGAAGCTGCTGCGCCAGGGGGTGCGCGACATGGTGCGGATCTCCGATGCCCGCATGTCCGGCACCGCCTATGGCACCGTGGTGCTGCATGTGGCGCCGGAGGCGGCGGCCGGCGGGCCGCTGGCCCTGGTGCGGACCGGCGATCTCATCACCCTCGACGTCAAGGCCGGCAGCCTGCACCTGCATGTGGACGAGGCCGAGTTGGCCGCCCGCCGCGCCGCCTGGGTGCCGCCGGCGCCGCATTTCGACAGGGGCTATACCCGGCTCTATGTCGATCACGTGCTTCAGGCGGACCAGGGCGCCGATTTCGACTTCCTGGTCGGCCGCAGCGGCTCGCCCGTGCCGCGTGACAATCACTGAAGGGAAGGAGACAAGACATGGCGCATCCGACGCTGTACCGGGGCGTGTTCCCGGTGGTGCCGACGATCTTCGACGAGCATGGCGCGCTGGACCTGGAGGGGCAGCGCCGCTGCCTCGACTTCATGATCGAGGCCGGCTCGGACGGGCTCTCGATCCTGGCGAACTTCTCCGAGCAGTTCCTGCTCGCCGATGAGGAGCGGGAGGTGCTGACCGAGGCCATCCTGCGCCACGTCGCGGGGCGGGTGCCGGTGATCGTCACCACCACGCACACCAGCCCGCGGATCTGCGCCGCGCGCAGCCGCCGCGCGCAGGAGCAGGGCGCGGCCATGGTGATGATCATGCCGCCCTATCACGGCGCCACCTTCCGCTTCGGCGAGGCGGCGATCTTCGACTTCTTCCGCACGGTGTCCGACGCGATCGAGATCCCGATCATGATCCAGGACGCGCCGGCCGCCGGCACGCCGCTGCCGCCGGGCTTCCTGGCGCGGATGGCGCGCGAGATCGCGCATGTCGCCTATTTCAAGATCGAGACGGCGGGCGCCGCCGCCAAGCTGCGGCAGCTCATCGCCGAGGGCGGCGAGGCGGTCGAGGGCCCCTGGGACGGCGAGGAGGCGATCACCCTGCTGGCCGACCTCGACGCCGGGGCCACGGGCAGCATGACCGGCGGCGGTTATCCGGACGGGCTGGTGCCGATCGTCCGCGACTATCTGGCCGGCAACCGGGAGGCGGCCAAGGCCGGATACCATCGCTGGCTGCCGCTGATCAACCACGAGAACCGGCAATGCGGGCTGCTGGCGGCCAAGGCGCTGATGCGGGAAGGCGGCATCATCGCCTGCGACGCACCGCGCGCACCTCTGCCGCCGCTGCATCCGGCGGCGCGCCAGGGGCTGATCGAGATCGCGCGCGATCTCGACGCGATGGCGCTGCGCTGGGGGAAGTAGGGCAGGCCTCCGGGGGGGCGCGGCTCCCCCGGACGCTTCCTGCGACCCTCAGGCGGTGACGTAGCCGAGCGCGCGGTCCGTCCGCCGCGCCGCCTCCGCCCGATCCTCCGGCCGGCCATAGCCGCCACCTCCCGAGGTCTCCAGCCGGATCACGTCGCCCTTCATCAGCCGCAGGTTGTTCACCTTGGAACCCAGCGGCCTGCGCTCGCCGTCGCGGATCAGCCAGAGCGCGCCGGCGCGGCCGGGCTCGCCGCCTTCCAGCCCGTAGGGGCGGAACCTGAAGCGCTCCAGGTTGGCGGTGAAGATCGCCTCCACGCTGTCGATGCGCCATTCGCGGAACAGGCCGAGCCCGCCGCGCTGCCGCCCCGCCCCGCCGGAATCCGGCAGCAGGCCGTAGCCCGTGAGCGTCAGCGGCAACTCGCTCTCGATCATCTCCACCGGGATGTTCGAGTTGTTGTGCATGCCGTAGGTGTAGCCGCTCAGCCCGTCCGTGTCGGCATGGGCACCGCTGCCGCCCACCTCGATCTCCACCAGCACGCCGCGCTCGCCATCCGCCCCGATGGTCTGGAAGGAGCAGACGTAGGAGACGCCGTAATAGGCCGCCGGCACGCGGTCCGGCACCGCCTGGTGTAGCGCGCCGAGCAGCGTGGTGGCGAGCCGGTGGCTGACCGCGACGCGGTTGGCGACGGGGGCCGGATGGCGCGCGTTGACGATGCTGCCCTCGGGCGCGATCACCGTGACGGGACGGTAGCAGCCGGCGGTGGGCGGAATCTCCTGATCGGCGATGGCCATCACCGCGTAGGAGACGGCCGAGCCCGAGGAGGCGAGGGTGGCATTGACCGGCCCCACCGCCTGCCGCCCGCAGCCGGAGAGGTCGATCACCATCTCCTCGCCCTTCACCTCCACCGCCGCGTGGATACGGATCGGTTCGGGATCGATGCCGTCGTCATCAAGGAAGTCCTCGAATTCATAGCGCCCGTCGGGGATGCGGCCGATCATGGCGCGCATCGCCCGCTCCGAGCCGTCGAGGATGCGGGCGCAGGCCTCGACCAGCGTCGCGGCGCCGACACGCCCCGCCAGCTTGCGAAGATTGGCCTCGCCCACGGAGAGCGAGGCGAGCTGCGCCTGAAGGTCGCCCCAGAGCATGTCCGGCCGGCGGACATTCTGCCGCATCATGGCCAGGACATCCTCGTTCAGCACCCCGCCCTTCACGAGCTTCAGCGGCGGGATGCGCAGCCCCTCCTGGAACACCTCCGTCGCGGCCGCGGCGTAGGAGCCCGCGGCCATGCCGCCCATGTCGAGATGGTGGCAGAGCGTGCCGACGATGGCGACGCGCCGGCCTTCCGCGTAGACCGGGCGGAAGGCCAGGATGTCGGGGATGTGCTGGCCGCCGCAATAGGGATCGTTGGTGATGACGACGTCGCCATCCTCCCACCCGTCCAGCGGCAGGAAGTCGCGCACCACGGTGAGCAGGCCGGTGCTCATCGAGTTGAGATGCTGCGGGATGCGCGCCGACTGGGCGACATTGTAGCCCTCCGCATCGAAGATCGCCGTCGAGTAGTCGAGCAGCTCGCGCACGATGGTCGAGCGGCTGGTCCGCCAGACCGTGACGTCCATCTCGGCCGCGGCGGCGGTCAGGGCGTTGCGCAGGATCTCCAGCGCCACAGGGTCGAGCGAGGGGCTCATCGGGCGGCCTCCGTGCCGGCGCGGCGGGCGATCAGCGTGGCCTCGGGCCCGGGCGCGCAGTCCCAGCCGGGGCCGAGATAGATGGTGGTGTACTCTTCCTCGATCAGCGCCGGGCCGGTGATGCGGCCGGTGAGCCGCTCGCGCTGATGCACCGGCACCTCCCGCCAGCCATCGCCGAGCCAGACGCGCCGGGCCTCGGGCGCGCGCTCGGCGCCGCGTCCGGGGGCGCGGCGTGCCTCGGCCCTGGCGAGCAGGCCGGTCGCGCTGAGGCGCAGCGCCACCAGTTCCACCGGCGCCTCGGGGTTGCTGTAGGAGAAGCGCTGCCGGTGCGCGGCGTGGAAGGCGGCCAGGAGCCGCTCCAGCGCCGCCGGCTCCGCCGCCGGCTCTTCCCAGGGGGTCACCAGCTCGAAGGCCTGGCCACGATAGCGCAGATCGGCGGCGACGGCGAGGCGCCGGTCCGCCGGTGCCACGCCATCGGCGTCGAGCAGCGCCGCGCCCTGCTGCCGCAGGGCATCGAGAAAGTCGCCGATGCGGGCCAGGCTTTCGGGCGCCGCCGGCATCACGCGGCTGCGCGCCACATCGTGCACGATGTCGGAATGCAGGATGCCGAAGGCCGAGAAGGTCGAGGCATCGGCGGGGAAGATCACCTCCGGAATGCCCAGCTCCTCGGCCACGGGGATGGCGTGCAGGCCGCCGGCGCCGCCGAAGGAGAGCAGGCTGAAGTCGCGCGGGTCGAGCCCCTTCTCGAACAGGCTGAGCCGGGCGGCGGCGGCGAGGTTGGTGTCGGTCACGGCCAGGATGCCGGCGGCGGCGGCCGGCGTCTCCAGCCCGAGCGGCGCGCCGACATGCTCGGCCACGGCGCGCGCGGAGGCCGCGGCGTCGAGCGGCATGGCCCCGCCCAGGAAGAAGCGTGGATCGAGCCGGCCGAGGGCGAGATTGGCATCGGTCACGGCGGGCTCGGTGCCGCCGCGCCCGTAGCAGGCGGGGCCGGGGCGCGAGCCGGCGCTGCGCGGGCCGACCTTCAGCCGCCCGGCCTCGTCCACCGAGGCGAGCGAGCCGCCGCCGGAGCCGATGGTGCGGATCTCGATCATCGGCAGGCGGACGGGCAGGTGGTCGATCTCGCCCTGGGTCATGCGCGTCACCGCGCCGTCGCGCACCACGCAGACATCGTAGCTGGTGCCGCCCATGTCGACGCCGAGCAGGTTCGGCCGCGCCAGCGCCTCGGCCATGCGCAGCGTCGCCAGGGCGCCGCCCGACGGGCCCGAGAGCAGCAGGCGGGCCGGCGGGAGCCCCGCCGCCGCGGCGCGGCGGCGGCCGGCGCGGCGCTGGGGGAGGGGCGGGGCGGGCAACTCGGCGAAGCCCTGGCCGGGCTGCCCGATGTGGCCGATCTCGGCGCGGCGCTGCGGCTGGCCGAGGCGCCTGGCGGCGAGGCCGCGCCGCGCCCATGACCGCGAAGGCGGCGCGGGGGCTGGACGTCCCCTTCGTCACGCGGCCCAATGCCCGACCGACATCACGAGGACACGTTCCATGATCCATGAACTGCGAATCTACCACTGCGTCTCCGGCCGTCTGCCGGCCCTGCTGAAGCGCTTCGAGACCATCACCCTCGGCATCTGGCAGAAGCACGGCATCCGCCAGGCGGGGTTCTGGACGGTGGCCATCGGCGATTCCAACCAGGATCTCTACTACCTGCTCGAATGGGAATCCCTGGCGGAGCGGGAGGCGAAGTGGAACGCCTTCCAGGCTGACCCGGAATGGATCGCGAAGCGGGCCGAGACGGAGCGCGACGGCGCCATCGTCGCCAGCATCAGCAACCTGATCCTGCAGCCGACAGGCTTCTCCTCGGTGCGGTGAGGGTTCAGCGGGACCGGCGGCGCGGCGCCGGGGCCGGCCGGCTGGCGGCCGCCGCGGCGTGCTCGTTGAGGATGCGGAGCGCGACCTGCGCCGCCTGCATCACATGCTCGCGGCAGGCCTGCCAGGTGCCCTCGCGGTCCCGCCGCTCGACGGCCTCGACGATGCGGCGGATCTCCGCGACGGTGTGCGGCAGGCGCGATGGATCGGACAGGGTGGTGGCCCTGAGCTGCGAATTGCGGTTCAGCAGTTGATCCAGCATCCGCGCCACGTAGGTGTTGCGGCAGCCGCGCAGCAGCACGTCGTAGAAGCGGCGCTTCAGGCCGAGCAGGACCATCCGGTCCGCGCCCGGCGGCGTGGCGGCGATCTCCTCGAAGACGGCGCGCAGCTCGGCGATCTCCTCGGTGGAGGCGCGCTCGGCGAAGCCCTGTCCCGCCAGCGCCTCCAGCACCGAGCGGACCTCGTAGACCTGGGTCGCCTCGGCGGCCGAGAGATAGGCGACGAAGGGGCCGCGGTTGGGCACGACGACGATCAGCCCCTCCGCCTCCAGCAGCCGGACCGCCTCGCGGATCACGCCGCGGCTGACGCCGAAGAGGTCGCAGAGCTTGCGGTCGGAGAGATGCTCGCCCGGCATGAAGCGGCTGGTGATGATGGCGTCGCGCAGGCGCTCCTCCACCTGGCGCCGCACCGGCTGTGGCGTGATCTGCAAAGAATCGTCCGGCATTCCAGTCCCGTATCCTTGCGGAAGCTCCCGCCGCCTCCGCCTTCCGCAATCTGGCGACGCGGGTGCGTGGCGTCCAGCGAAAGACCGGCGGCCGGATAGTATTCTCCATTATTGACAGACAATCATACAGCTATCTACATTCAGGTCATTGAAGGGAGATCACGATGTCCGAGAAAGATCTGTTCGAACGGGGCCTTGAGGTCCGCCGCGCCGTGCTCGGCGCCGAGTATGTCGATGGCAGCATCGCCCGCGCCGACGACTTCATGATGGCGTTCCAGAACATCACCACGGAGTGGTGCTGGGGCTATGCCTGGACCCGGCCCGGACTCGACCGCAAGCAGCGCTCGATGCTGAACCTCGCCATGCTGACCGCGCTCGGCAAGACGCCGGAGATCAAACTGCATGTGAAGGGCGCGCTGGCCAATGGCCTGACCGTCGAGGAGATCAAGGAGATCCTGCTGCACGCCACGGTCTACTGCGGCATCCCGGCCGGGCTCGATGCCTTCAAGGCGGCGCATGAGGTGCTGGTCAAGGAAGGCGCGCTGACCGGCGAGCCGGCGAAGAAGTGAGCACCCCCGTGCAGGGCGGCGCGCCGCATCGCGTCGCCTTCATCGGCATCGGCAATATGGGCTGGCCGATGGCCGCCCGGCTGGTGGGCGCCGGCTTCCAGGTCGTTGCCTGCGACGTGGCGGCGGAGCGCGCGGCGCGCTTCGCCCAGGAGGTCGGCGGCGAGGCGGCGGCGGACGCGGCGGCCGCCGTGCGCGGCGCCGATGCCGTCATCACCATCCTCCCCACCTCGAAGCATGTCGGCGAGGCCGTCGCGGCGATGCGCGACGCGCTCGCGCCCGGCGCGCTGGTGATCGAGATGAGTTCCGGCGTGCCGACGGCGACGCGCGGCTTCGCCGAGGCGCTGGCGGGGCGGGGCGTCGCGATGATCGACGCCCCGGTCTCGGGCGGCGTGCCACGTGCCGTCAGCGGCGAGCTGGCCATCATGATCGGCGGCGCGGAGGCCGAGGTGAAGCGCGCGGAGCCGTTGCTGCGTGCCATGGGCACGACGCTGACCCATGTCGGCGGCGTCGGCGCCGGCCAGGCGATGAAGGCGCTGAACAACCTGATGGGCGCGGCGGGCTTCCTGATCGGCGTCGAGGCGCTGCTGATCGGCCAGCGCTTCGGCCTCGACCCGGCGCAGATGGTCGATGTGCTGAACAACTCCACCGGCATGAACAACAGCACGCAGAAGAAGTTCAAGCAGTTCGTGCTGTCGCGCCGCTTCGATGCCGGCTTCGGGCTGGAACTGATGGCGAAGGATGTCTCCGTGGCGCTGGAAGTGGCGCGCGACACGGCGACGCCGGCGCCCTTCTCGGCGCTGTGCCGGGAGATGTGGGCCAGCGCGGTGAAGCTGCTGGGGCCGGGGATGGACCACACGGCCATGGCGCAGTTCTCCGAGCGCCTGGCCGGCGAGGCCCTGGGCGGCGGCAACCGCCCGGACTGAGGCGGCGGAGTCGGGAGGGCGATCCCCCCGCCTCCCTCCCGTCACTGGCCTCCCGTCACCGGCGCGGCGGCTCCGCGCCATCGGCGTCGATGACCGCCTGCATCTCCGCGCGGTCGACGGCGATCCGCACGCCGGCACGCTCCAGCTCCAGCAGCATGGCGGAGCGGGAATCCCGGTGGCCCCAGCCCCGGTTCAGCGCCTCCGTCATCTCCTCCAGCGTCAGCGCGGCGAAGCGCATCGGCACGCCGACCTCGCGTCCCAGCGCGCAGGCCAGAGACACGTCCTTGTGCGCGAGCCGCAGCTGGAAGGCGGGCGGGTCGTAGCTGTTGGGCAGGAACTGCTCGGTGACGCCGTCATAGGTGCGGCGGCGGCCGTGCACGCCCTGGCGGATGGCGGCGTAGAGCGCCAGCGGCTCCAGCCCGGCCTTGGCACCCATGGCGAAGACCTCGGCCATGATGGCGTTCAGCGCATAGCCGGAGAGGTTGTGCGCCAGCTTGGCGATGCTGCCGGCGCCGATGTCGCCGACCAGGATGGCGCGGTCGCCCATCGCGTCCAGCAGCGGGCGCACGCGGTCAAAAATGTCCCTGTCGCCACCGACGAAGAAGGCGAGCTTGCGGGTGGCGGCGCCGCGCGGGCCGCCGCTGATCGGCGCGTCGAGCACATGCAGCCCGCGCGCCGCCGCCGCCGCGTGCAGCGCCCGCACGGCGGACACGGCGTTGGTGGAGATATCGACGATGACGCCATCCGGCGCCATCGTGGCGATCAGCTCGGCTCCCACCGCCTCGACCTCCTTCGGGCCGGGCAGGGAGGTGAAGACGACCTCGCAGGCGGCGCCGAGGTCGCGCGCCGTCGCGGCCCAGCCCGCGCCGCCTTCCTCCAGCTTCGCCGCCGCCTCGCGCCGCATGTCGTGGACGACAAGCTCGACGCCCGGCGCGCGGGCGAGATTGGCGGCCATGCTGGCACCCATGGTGCCAAGCCCGATGAACCCGACCTTCATGCCGTGGGTCCGCCGCGCTTCTCCAGCACCTCGGTCAGCACCTGCGCCGCCGACATCGCCGCGGGCCAGCCGGCGTAGAAGGCGAGATGCGTGATGGCGCCGGCGATCTCCTCCTGTGTCACGCCGTTGTCGAGGGCGCGGCCGATATGCACGCTGAGCTGCTCGGGCCGGTAGGTGGCGGCAAGGGCCGCCACCGTCACCAGGCTGCGGTCGCGCTTGGAGAGATCGGTGCGTTCCCAGAGATCGCTGTAGACCACGCCCTCCGTGTAGGCGACCAGCGCCGGCACCGTCTTGCGCACGCGGTCGCGCTGCGCGGATTGCGGGATGGGCTTGCTCATTCCTGGCACTCCTGGCGTCGCCGGCCGCCTTCCGCGTCCGGTCGGTTTCGTCCCGGACCGGAGCTTATGGCCCCTGGAGGCGTCCGGCAATGCTTCGTAAGATTGACAGACAAAATCGGGGTGGGCTACCGGCAATGCACCGGCCGAGGCGGGCGGCCCTCGGGCTTGCCCGACGAAGAAGCCTCGACGACACAGGAAGGAGATTGTCCATGCGACGCAGGTTCTGGATCGCGACGGTCCTGGCGCTGTGCTGCGGCCGCGGCGCCGTGGCGCAGGAATTCCCGGCCCGCACCGTCACCATGATCGTGCCCTCCGCCCCCGGCGGCACGCTCGATGCGCTGGGCCGGCTGATGGCGCAGGGCATGGCGGAGAACCTCGGCCAGAACGTGGTCGTCGAGAATGTCAGCGGCGCCGGCAGCATCGTCGGCATGCAGCGCCTGGTGCGCTCGGCGCCCGATGGCTACACCATCGGCTTCGGCAACCTGGGCTCGCTGGCCGCGAATGTCGCGATCACGAAGGAGCTGGGCTTCGACCCCCGCAAGGACCTGACGCCGATCGGCATCGTCGCCAATGTGCCGATGGTGATCGCGGCCAGCAACAAGTCGGGCGCGCGGGATCTCGGCACGCTGCTGGCGCGCATCCGCGAGCGCGGCGACGGCGTGACCTTCGGCACGCCCGGCACCGGCACCACCGGCCATCTGGCGCCCGCCTATCTGCTGTCGCTGACCCGGCTGCAGGCGACCCTGGTGCCCTATCGCGGCGCCGGCCCGGCGATGAGCGACCTGGCCTCCGGCACGGTGGACGCGGTGATCGACCAGACAGTGACGATGATCCCCGCCCATCGGGGCGGCACCGCCCGGGCCCTGGCCGTGACCGGCAGCCGGCGCCTGGCGCAGCTGCCCGATGTGCCCACCTTCGCCGAGGCCGGCGTGCCCGAGTTCGACATGGTGATCTGGAACGCCATCGTCGGGCCCAGGGACATCCCGGCTCCGGCGGCGCGGCGCCTGGGGGAGGCCGTCGAGGCGGCGCTGGCCAGTCCGGCCGCGGCCAGCCGCTTCGCCGAGCTGGCGACGACCGCCCCGGCGCCGGAGGAGCGGGGTCCCGAGGTGCTGCGGCGGCGCATCGCGGCCGATGTCGAGCGCTGGATCCAGGTGGTGAAGGACGCCGGCATCACGCCGCAGTAGAGCGTGATCGCCTGAGGTGGCTTCACCGAAAGGCGTGACTCACGCGATCGAGCTCATGACACAGCGCGTTTGCCGTGAGCCGGTGCGAACGGAGAACGCGATGGGCGCCGGGCTTCCTACCAGGGCAGGTCGATCCAGGAGAGGTGGCCGCCCTTGCCGGCGCCGGTGTCGAGGAAGACGGCGCGCCCCCCCGCGGCGGAGACGGCGACGAAGGGGCGGCCGTTCAGGCTGCGAAGCTCGTGGCCGCAATAGACGGTGATGCCCGAGGGGATGCGGTGCACCCAGTTGTGCAGCCGCTCGGGATAGCCGTCCTCCCGCGTCCGGCTTGTCACCTGGCCGAACAGGGCGCGCGGGACCAGCCCTTCCGGCTTCGCCGAGCCGGCATCGGGCGGCGAGGGCTCGCGCAGCATGCGCGGATGAAAGCCACCATGGACGAAGAGCCAGGGGCCGAGACGGATCCAGGCCGGGGCGGCGGCGATGGCCGCGAGCGCCCGCTGCTTCAGCGCCGCGCCGTCCGGGGCCGCCTCGAGCTGCGCCAGGGTGACGCCGAGCCCCTCGGGGTCGGGCCGGACCATGGCGCCGGCCAGCGCGCGGCGCAGCTTGTGGTCGTGATTGCCGAGGATGAAGAGGCCCTGCCCGCTGTCCAGCAGGTCGAAGGCCATGCGCAGCGTGGCGGGATTGTCCGGCCCCCGGTCGGTCAGGTCGCCGAGCTGCAGCACGAAGAGCCGCTTCTCGGCCGCGCCCTCGATGGCGCTGGCGAAGGCGCGGGCGTCGCCATGCACGTCGCCCACCACGCGCAGCCCCCTGAAGTCGTGCTTGAGCCGGGTCAGCAGGGCGAAGGACGGTCCGGTCATCTCCCCGCCTTCAACGAACGAAGCGCCGCCAGGGCGCGCGCGCGCCCGCTCTCGTGATCCACCACCGGCGCCGGATAGGTCTCGCCCAGGCGCAGCCCGGCCTGCTCCAGCACCGCCGCCGGGGCCTGCCAGGGGCGGTGCAGCCACCGTGACGGCAGCTTCGCCAGTTCCGGGACGAAGTCCCGCACATAGCTGCCCTCGGGGTCGAACTTCTCGCCCTGCAGCACGGGGTTGAAGACGCGGAAATAGGGCGAGGCATCGCTGCCGCAGCCGGCGATCCACTGCCAGTTGGCGCTGTTGTTGGCGAGGTCGGCATCGACCAGCGTGTCCCAGAACCACGCCTCGCCCTCCCACCAGGGCTGCAGCAGGTGCTTCACCAGCAGGCTGCCGGCGATCATCCGCACGCGGTTGTGCATCCAGCCATGCTTCCAGAGCTGGCGCATCCCGGCATCGACGATGGGATAGCCGGTTAGCCCCCGTTGCCAGGCGCGCAGCAGGCGGCGGTCGGGCTCGTAGGGGAAGTCGCGGTAGGCCGCGCGCAACGGCTGCTCCGGCATCTCGGGGCGGTGCCAGAGCAGGCTGTGGTTGAAGTCCCGCCAGAGGATCTCGCGCAGGAAGGTGTCGGCCGCTCCGGCGGGGGCGCCGCCGCCGCGCGTGGCGTGCCAGAGCCGGCGGGGCGAGATCTCGCCCCAGTGCAGGTGGGGGGAGAGGCGGGAGGAGCCGTCCTCGCCCGGCCGGTCGCGGCCCCGGGCGTAGTCGGGCAGGCCGTCCTCCAGGAATTCGCGCAGCCGTGCCTCGGCGCCGGCCTCGCCGGGCGTCCAGTATTCGGGGAAGGCGGCGGCCCAGTCTCCCTCGCGCCGCGGCGGCAGCAGGCCGAGCCGCTCCAGCGCCAGGCCCTTCGGTGGCCGGGCGGGACCGCGCAGCCGGTCCGGGGCCGGCAGGGGCGGCGGCGGCTCGCCCAGGGCCAGGGCCGCGCGGGCGAAGGGGGTGTAGACGGAATAGGGCCTGCCCTGGCCGGTGCGCAGCCGATCGGGCGGCAGCAGGGTGGCGCCGGGATGCCGGTTCAGGCTCTGGCCCTGCCGGGCCAGGGCCGCCTCCACCGCCGCCTCCTGTGCGCGCGCCCAGGGGGCGATGCCGGCACTGACCGCGATGGAGGCGGCGCCGGTTTCCTCGGCCAGCCGGGGCAGGAGCCGCGCCGCCTCGCCCTGGAGCAGCAGCAGCGGCACGCCAAGGTCGCGGTAGGCGGCGGAGAGCGCGGCCAGGGAGTGGTGCAGCCACCAGCGCGCCGCGCCACCCGGCGCCCAGCGGCCGGCCGCCGCCTCGTCCAGAACATAAACCGGCAGCACCTGCCCTTCCGCGGCGGCGGCCAGGGCCGGATGGTCGGCCAGCCGCAGGTCGTGCCGCAGCCACAGGAGGGAAAGGGGCTCGCTCATGCGATGGATGTGGGTTCGGGCGCCGGCATGGCCATGGCCGCCGCCAGATGCCGCATCGGCCCCACCGCCGCGCTGAACAGCCGTTCGCGCCCCAGCAGGAAGGCGCGGCCGCCGCGCGGGAAGAGCGCGGCGATGGGCGGGGCGGTGATGGCGAGCCCGCCGGTATAGGCGCCGAAGGCCGGCAGCAGCACGCGCCGCGCATCGGCCAGGAAGCAGGGCCGCGTCACCGGGCCGCAGCGCGTCGGCATGCTGGCCTTGGGGTGAAAATGGCCGCTCAGCTCGAAGCCGGCGCCGCTGCCCGGCACGCCCTGGTGGCGAAACACCAGCGGGCCGAGCCGGAATTCCTCCACCGCCTCGCCCGGCAGGCCGGCCGGCGCCACGGGATCGTGGTTGCCCAGCACCCAGCACACCTGCCGCCCGGCCAGCAGGGCGCCGAGCGCCGCGCGGTCGGCCGTGGCCAGGCGGCCGGCGCCGGCCGCGTCATGGAAGGAATCGCCCAGGAAGACGATCTGCTCCGGCGCGTAGCGGCGCAACGGCGCGGCCAGCCGCGCCAGGGTCTCGCGCGTGTCATAGGGCGGCAGCATCTGGCCCCGCATGGCGAAGTGGCTGCCCTTCTCGAGGTGCAGATCGGCGACGGCGAGCAGCTTGCGGGCGGGCCAGAACAGCACCCCGGCGGGATCGAGGGCCAGGCGCTCGCCGGCGAGGTGGAAGGGCGCGGAAATCATTGCTTCAACTGCGTTACCGGAGGGCGGGGCGGGCGGGAAGGGGGTTCTTCACACGGCGCCGTGGCGCAGGCGGTGGCTGGCGCGGCGCGCCGGGCGGGGGCGGCGCGTGCGGGGCGGGTGCGGTTCCGGCGCTGGCGGATAGAGCATCTCCAGGCCCAGGCTGCCGGTGAAGTGGTCGGCGCCGTCGGTGGCCTCCTCGACCAGCGCCTCGGCCTCGGCCAGCAGCGCGTCCTCGGCGCTGCCGGAGACCCATTCGCGACCCTCCTCGATCAGCGCCGGCACCGCCAGCGGCGAGACGCGGTCGAGCGCGACGTGGCGGATGCGCCCGCGCACCCGCGCCAGCAGCGCGCCGATGCGGCCGACATCGGTCAGGCCCGCCGCCGCCTCGGCCCGCGTGGCGCGCAGCAGGATGTGGTCGGGCTCGTGCCGGCGCAGCACGTCGTAGATCAGGTCGGCCGACATGGTCATCTGCCGGCCGGACTTCTCCTGCCCGGGATGGTTCTTCTCCAGCAGCCCGGCGATGGTGGCGATGTTGCGGAAGGTCCGGCGCAGCATGGAGCTGTCGGCCATCCATTCCTCCAGCTCCTCGCCCAGCAGATCCTCGGCGAAGAGATGGTCGAGGTCGGTGGGCGGGAAGGCCGACCAGGTGGCGATGACATAGTCGGTGGCCAGGAAGCCGAGCGGCGCCTGGCCCATCCGTTCCATCCGCCGCGTCAGCAGCATGCCGAGCGTCTGATGCGCCAGCCGCCCCTCGAAGGCATAGGCGACGAGGAACCAGCGCCCCTCGCGCGGGAAGGTCTCGACCAGCAGCCCCTCGCGATCCGGCAGCTCGGAGGCATGGCGCTGCAGCCGCAGCCACTCCCGCACCGGCTCGGGCAGGGCGCGCCATTGCCGCGGATCGGCCAGGATGGCGCGCACGCGCCGGGCCAGATGGGTCGAGAGCGGCATCCGGCTGCCGGCATAGGCGGGCACGCGCGGCTCGCCCTCGCCACCCGGCGAGACGACGACGGCCATGGGCTCCAGCCGCTCGTAGCGCAGCAGCCGGCCGGCGAAGACGAAGCACTGGCCCGGCTCCAGGGTCGAGACGAACCATTCCTCCACCTCGCCCAGGACCGGGCCGCCACGCAGCTTCACCTTCATCAGCGGCGTCTCGACGATGGTGCCGAGGTTCATGCGGAACTGCCGCACCACATGGCCGTTGCGCGGGTGCAGCCGGCCCTCGCTGTCGCGGAACAGCTTGCGGAACCGCTCATAGCCGGCGAGCGCGTAGCCGCCATCCTCCACGAAGCGCAGCGTGTCGTCGAAATCGCGGCGGGAGAGGGCGGCATAGGGCGCGGCGCGCGTCACCTCGGCGAAGAGCTCGTCCGGGTGGAAGGGGCCGTGGCAGGCCATGGCCAGCATGTGCTGCGCCAGCACGTCGAGCCCCCCGGGGCGCGGCGGATCGCCATCCACCTCGCCCGCCGCCACGGCCTGGATGGCGGCGCGGCATTCGATCACCTCGAACCGGTTGGCCGGCACCAGCAGGGCGGAGGAGGCCTCGTCCATGCGGTGATTGGCGCGGCCGACCCGTTGCAGCAGCCGCGCCACGCCCTTGGGCGCGCCGACCTGGATCACCTGGTCCACCGCGCCCCAGTCGATGCCGAGATCGAGCGAGGCGGTGGCGACCACGGCGCGCAGCCGCCCCGAGGCCATGGCGGCCTCGACCTTGCGGCGCTGCTCGATGGTGAGCGAGCCGTGGTGGAGCGCGATCGGCAGGTTGTCGTCGTTCAGCTTCCACAGCGCCTGGAAACAGAGTTCGGCCTGGGCGCGGGTGTTGACGAAGACGATGCTGACCGCCGCCCGGCGCAGCCGCTCATAGACATCGGGCATCGAGGCCAGGCCCATATGCCCGCCCCAGGGCAGCTTGCCGGCGGGCAGGATGACATCGAGCGCCGGCGCCGCGCCGCCCGTGGCGCGGACCTGCGCCACGGACCCCGCGCGCGCATCCGGCGCCAGCCAGGCGGCGATGGCCTCCGGATGCGCCACCGTGGCGGAGAGGCCGACACGGCAGGAGCCGGGCGCCAGGGCCGAGAGGCGGGAGAGGCAGAGGGCCAGCTGGTCGCCCCGCTTGGTGCCGGCCAGCGCGTGCACCTCATCCACCACCACCCGCCTGAGCCCGCCGAAGAAGGCCGCCGCATCCGGCAGGGATAGCAGCAGGGTCAGGCTTTCGGGCGTGGTCAGCAGGATCTGCGGCGGGGCCTGCCGCTGCCGGGCGCGGCGATTGGCCGGGGTGTCGCCGGTCCGGGTCTCGACCGTGATGGTGAGGCCCATCTCCTCGATCGGCGCCAGGAGGTTGCGCGCGATGTCCACCGCCAGCGCCTTCAGCGGCGAGATGTAGAGGGTGTGCAGCCGCTCCCCCGCATCGGCCCCGGCCAGTTCGATCAGGCTGGGCAGGAAGCCGGCCAGCGTCTTGCCGCCGCCGGTCGGCGCGACCAGCAGGGCGGAGCGGCCCTGGCGCGCCGCCTCCAGCATCGCCAGCTGGTGCGGGCGGGGCCGCCAGCCGCGGGCGGTGAACCAGCGGGCGAAGGGTTCCGGCAATGTTCCCATGGAGACGCCCGGTATGGCGCCACGGCGCGGCTCTGCCAAGCTTGGCCGTTCAGCGGGGCTACTGCAACGCGCCCCAGCGCTCCACGGCCGGTTCGGCGATGGCCCATTTCCAGCCCTCCGACTGCCGGCAGACGGTGGTGACGAAGATCCCGGCGGGCGGGCCCTCGGGGGTTTCGCCCGCCAGGGTGAACAGCGCCTCGCGGCATTGCGCCAGGGGCGTGTCGAGCAGCCGGACCAGCCGCACCGTTCCCTCGGCGTCCTTGTAGCCGAAGGGCAGGCCATGCCCGGCCTTCCAAGGCCGGACCTCCTCCGGCCCGAGGTCGCCGATGACGGCGGCGATGGCGTCCTGCTCGTCCTGCTGGAGGCCGCGCATCCAGCTCGCCACCATGGCGTCCGTCGCCACCCGCACGCCGAGGCCGACCGCGTAGCCGACGGCCACATTGGTGGTCACGGCGCCGGTCACCAGGCCGCTGGCGCCACCGGCGATGCCGCCGGCGATCTCGCAGCCGCCGAGCAGCGGCAGGGCGAGCAGTAGGGCGCCGGCGCGGAGCGCCAGCCTCATTGCAGGGAGCCCCACCGCTCCGTGGCAGGCTCGGCGCTGGCCCATTTCCAGCGTTCGCCCTGGCGGCAGATGATGGCGGTGTAGAAGTCCTTCTCCGGCGACGGCGCGGCGGCCACTCCGGGGCCGGCCGGCGGTTGCGGCGCGATGGGAGGCACGGCGCTGGCCTGCACCTCGGCCGGCGGCGGCTGGCGCTGGACGGAGAAGACGATCTCGCGGCAGGCCAGCCCCAGGGCGCCGATCTCGCGGCTGACCGTGACCTCGCCCTGGTGGTTGTCGGCGATCGGGATGGCGTGGCTGACCGACCAGCTCGCCACCGCCCCCATGCGGAGCGGCCCGGCCGCCGCCGCGATGCTGTCCTGCTCGGCACGCTGCATCCGCCGCTGCGTGTACTGCAGCCCGGCCCGCGCCACGGTCTGCACGCCGAGGCCGATACCGGCGGCGACCGCGCCATTGTCGGTCACGGCCTTGGAGATCCCGGCGCCGGCGAGACCGGCGAGATCGGCCGTGCCCTCCGTCAGCAGGGCATTGCAACCGGGCAGCAGAAGCAGCCCCAACAGCAGCACGCGCTTCACGGCCCGGCGCCTCCGTGGATTCCCGATCGTTCCGGCATAGCCGTTCGGCCTTCGCGGGTCGAGCCGCCGGCTCCGAAGGCCCGGCTCAGACCGGCGCGATGCGCACCGCGGCGATGATCACCACGGCCTGGGCATAGGGGTATTCGTCCGTCATGGTCAGGCTGATCTGGGCACCGAAGCCCTGCGGCGTGATGGCGTCCAGCCGCTTCGCCGCGCCGCCGGTCAGGCGCAGCGAGGGCTGCCCGGAGGAGAGGTTGACCACGCCGAGGTCGCGCCAGAAGACGCCCTGGCGGAATCCGGTGCCGAGCGCCTTGGCGGCCGCCTCCTTGGCCGCGAAGCGCTTGGCGTAGGTGGCGGCGCGCAGCTTCTCGGTGCGGCTCTCGGCCTTCCGCCGCTCCAGCGGGGTGAAGACGCGCTCCAGGAAGCGCGCGCCGTAGCGTTCGATGGACCGCTCGATGCGGCGGATGTCGACGATGTCGTTGCCGAGGCCGATGATCATCCCGGTGGCTTACCGCCGGCGGCGCGCGGCGTCATCCCTTGCTGCGCTCGACCTGGATGATGCCCGGGCAGGCGCGCAGGGAGGCGACGATGTTGGACAGGTGCCGCAGGTCGCTGACCTCCAGATCCACCACCAGCTCGGCGAAGTCGGTGCCGCGATGGGTGAAGCGCAGGTTGTGCAGCTTGCCGCTCTGCTTGGCGATGGCCACCGTCATGGCGGCCACGGCGGCGTCCTCATTGGCGGTGACGACATCGATGCGGCCGAGATGCCCGCCCCCCGAGCCCGCCTCGTAGTCCCAGTCCACGTCGATGAAGCGCTCCGGCGTCGCCGCCAGGGCCTCGAGGTTGTGGCAGTCGCTCTTGTGGATGGTCACGCCTTTGCCGGTGGAGACGATGCCGACGATGCGGTCGCCCGGCACCGGATGGCAGCAGCCCGCGAACTGCACCGCCATGCCGGCGATCAGCCCGGTGATGCCCGAGGCGGCCTCGCGCCGCCGCTCGGTGCGCATGACGGTGGCGCCGGGCTTGCCGCGGGCGCGGGCCAGCGGCAGGTGGTCCATCGGCCGGGGCGGGCCGCGCAGCTCGGGGATGGCGGCGTGCAGCACCTCCCGTGCGCCGAGATTGCCGTTGCCGACGGCGGCGCAGAGATCCTCGAAGCTGGTGTATTTCAGCGCCTTCAGCGCCGGCTCCACCAGCTTCTCGGCGAAGTCGAGGCCCTCCTGGCGGAAGGCCTTGGCGATGGCGCTGCGGCCCTGCTCCTGGAACTCGCTGCGCTGCCGGGCGAGGGCGAAGCGCTTGATCCGCGCCTTGGCCTTGCCGGTGACGACAAAGCGCTCCCAGGCCGGGTTGGGCGTGCCGCCGCGCGCGGTGATGATCTCGACCTGGTCGCCATTCTCGAGCTGGTGCCGGAGCGGCACGATGCGGCCGTTGATCTTGGCGCCGACGCAGGCGTCGCCCACCTGGCTATGCACCTGGTAGGCGAAGTCGATCGGCGTCGCGCCGCGCGGCAGGGCGATCAGGTCACCCTTGGGCGTGAAGCAGAAGACCTGGTCCTGGTGCAGGGCGAGCTTGGTATGCTCCAGAAAGTCCTGCGGCTCGGCGGCCGTCTCCAGGATCTCCAGCAGCTCCTTGACCCAGGGGTAGCGCCGGCGCTTCGGCCCCTCCGACGCCCCGCCGCCGCCCTGCTTGTACATCCAGTGCGCGGCCACGCCGTACTCGGCGATCTCGTGCATCTCCGGCGTGCGGATCTGCACCTCGATCTTGGCGTTGCGCCGCTCCGGCACGGTGACGCCGGTGTGCAGCGACTGGTAGCCATTGGGCTTGGGTGTCGAGATGTAGTCCTTGAACCGCCCGGGGACCACGCGATAGGCCGAGTGGATGGCGCCCAGCGCGGCGTAGCAGTTCGCCTTGTCCGTCGTGACGATGCGGAAGGCCATGATGTCCGAGAGCTGCTCGAACTCGACCTTCTTCTCGTGCATCTTCAGCCAGATCGAGTAGGGCGACTTCTCGCGCCCCGTCACCTCGATGACCGGGATGCCGGCCTCCTTCAGCTTCGCCCGCAGGTCGGCCGCGACATCGTCGATCAGGTCGGCGCCCTGGCCGCGCAGGAAGGCGAGGCGGGCGGTGATGGTCTGGTAGGCATCGGGCTGCAATTCGCGGAAGGAGAGGGACTGCAGCTCGGTCTTGACCGCGTCCATGCCGATCCGCTCGGCCAGCGGCGCGTAGATCTCCATCGTCTCGCGGGCGATGCGGGCGCGGCTCTCGGGCTTCGGCTTGAAGTGCAGCGTCCGCATGTTGTGCAGGCGGTCGGCGAGCTTGACCAGCAGCACGCGGATATCCTCGCTCATGGCGAGGACGAGCTTGCGGAAGTTCTCGGCCTGCTTGGTGCGCTCGGATTGCAGCTCCAGGCGGGTCAGCTTGGTGACGCCGTCCACCAGCCGGGCGATGTCGCCGCCAAAGCGCCGCTCCAGCTCGGCGAGCGAGATGGTGGTATCCTCCACCACGTCATGCAGCAGGGCGGTGGCGATGGTGGCGGTGTCGAGCCGGTAGCTGGCCAGGATGCCGGCAACGGCGAGAGGATGGGTGATATAGGGCTCGCCATTCTCCCGCGCCTGCGAGGCATGGGCGGTGGCGGCCATGTTGTAGGCCGCCTCCAGCAGCGCCACATCGGCGCGCGGGTCATAGGCCGCGACGCGGCGGGCGAGCTCGGATCCCGGCGTCTCGATGACCGGCTCGGCGGGAGGTGCCACCGTTCCGTTCGGAACCGGGGCAGACGACACCGGGGCAGACGACACCGGGGCAGACGGCACCGGGGCGACGCCCATGGCGGGGCCCGGCAACCCCTCGGGTGCGCGCGGCGACGGGTCGTGCGGGAGCCCGTCCGCCGGTTTCAAGCGCGCCCCCGGCTCAGCGGCGCCCGCCGCCCAGCTCGGCGGCGATGGCCGCCTCGATGTCATCCGGCGAGAGATCCTCGCCGCCGGCCTCCGGCAGGGGCTCGTCGTTCACATCCATGACGCCGAAGATGTTCTCGTCGGTGGCGATGAGGTCGATCACCTCCTCCTCCACCGGCTCCGGCTCCGGCGCCCGCAGCAGGGACTTCACCAGGTCCTCGTGCAGCGAGTCGAGCGGCACGGTCTCGTCGGCGATCTCGCGCAGCGCGACGACGGGGTTCTTGTCGTTGTCGCGATCGAGCGTCAGCTCCTCGCCCCGGCTGATGTTGCGGGCGCGCTGGGCGGCGAGCAGAACCAGCTCGAAGCGGTTCGGAATCTTCAGGATGCAGTCTTCGACCGTGACGCGGGCCATGGGGCGGCCTCCAACTCAATACTGTGCTGAACCCCCGAGATAACCACCGCACCCGCGAAAGGCAAGTGTTCCGGCGGACCTACAGCCGACGCATGCCGGCCTCCGGCAGGCCGGAGAGCAGGGCCGCGACGCCCTGGCCGAGCGCCGGATGCACCCATTCCGGCGCCACCTCCGCGAGCGGTTGCAGCACGAAGCGGCGCAGATGCGCGCGCGGATGCGGCAGGAGCGGGTCCGGCCCCCGCCGCACCGTCCCGTTCAGGTCGATGATGTCGAGATCGAGCGTGCGGGGCGCGTTGGGATAGGGCCGCTCCCGCCCCGCTTCCCGCTCCAGCCCCTGCAGCGCGCGCAGCAGGGCGTCCGGCTCCGGCGCCCCCTCGCAGCGGGCGACGCCGTTCACGTACCACGGCGCGCCCGGCAGCGGCGGCTCCGGCGCGGTCTCCCACCAGCCGGAGAGGGCGACGAGGCGGAGGCCCGCCAGCCCGTCCAGCGCCGCGGCGGCGGCGCGGCAGGTGGCGAGCGGCGCCGCGCCGTCCGGGCCGGGCAGGTTGGCGCCGAGCGCGATCAGGATCATGGGACCTGTCCGGCGGGGTCGGCGGGCGCGAAGTCGGGCGCGGCGCGCAGCGCCTCCGGCGTGTCGAAGTCGCGCAGCACGGCGTCCTCCAGCTCCACCTCGGCGACCTGCTCGGCATGCGCGATCAGCAGGCGGCGGGCGCCCGCGTCGCCGGTCAGGCGCTGCATCTCGGGCAGGAAGCGGCGGGCCCAGAGCACCGGGTTGCCCTGCTGCCCGGCATGGGTCGGCAGCACGATGGCGCGGCCCTCCTCGGGATCGAAGGCCTCGATCAGCCGGTCGAGCATGGCGGTGGTGACCAGCGGCATGTCGCCCAGGCAGACCAGCACGCCCTCCGCCGCCTCCGGCACGGCGGCGAGTCCGGCCCTGAGCGAGGCCGAAAGCCCCGCGGCATAGTCCGGCGCCGCCACCAGGCGCACCGCGCAGCCCGCCAGCGCCGCCTCCACCCGCTCCCGCTCATGGCCGGTGACGACGATCACCGGCCCGG
>NZ_JBSXMU010000015.1:0-54144 GCF_054073225.1 Teichococcus aerofrigidensis | reverse complement strand
CGGCTGGCCGGCAGCGACGAGGCGGCGCGCGAGGCGGTGCTGCGCGCCGCCGGCTATGCCCGCTGCGCCGGCCTCGCCGCCCGCCGGCGGGGCGGCATGGCACGGCGGGTGATGGAGGAGCATGGCGGGGATCTCGACGCGCTGCGCCGGCAGGCGGCCGAGGACCCGGCGGCGCTGCGCCGCCTGCTGAAGCGCATTCCAGGTGTCGGCGATGTCGCGGCCGATATCTTCTTCCGCGAGATCCAGCTCCTCTGGCCCGAGCTTTATCCCTTCGCCGATCGGCTGGCGCTGCGCGCGGCGCGGCGCCTCCGCCTGGGCGACAGCGCGGCGGCGATCGCCGGCCTCTGCCCTCGGCCGGACTTCCCGCGTCTGGTCGCCGCGCTGGTCGAGACCGAGATGCGCGACGACTACCTGGCCCTGACCCGGCGACTCTCGGCCTGACGCGGCGCCGTCACACCACGGGGCTGCGGCCGCCATCCACGTTGATGGCGGTGCCGGTGATGTAGCCGCCGGCCTCGCTGGCCAGGAACAGGGCGGTGGCGGCGAATTCCTCCGGCCGGCCGATGCGCCCCAGGGGCACCGGCCGGCCGGCCTCGGCCTTCCATTCCTCGAAGCTGAGGCCGCGCGGATCGGCGGCATGCCGCCGCACCCACTGGTCGCTCTCGATGATGCCGACCAGCAGCGCGTTTACCAGGATGCCCAGCGGAGCGCCCTCATTCGCCAGAACCTTGGTCAGCGCCATGCCGGCGGCGCGGGAGACGGCGGTGGGCGCGCCCTCGGCCGGGGGCGCCTTGGCACCGATATTCAGCACATTGAGGACGCGGCCCCAGCGTCGCTCCGCCATGCCCGCCCAGGCCAGGCGCGTCAGGCGGATGGCGGCGAAGAGCTTGAGGTCGAGATCCTGTTGCCAGACCGCGTCGGTGACCTGCGGGAACGCGCCGCGCTGGCTGGTCCCGGCATTGTTGACCAGGATGTCGACACGGCCGAGCACCGCGCTGGCCTCGCCGAAGGCGGCCTCGCACCCCTCGGCCGTGGCGATATCGGCGCGGATCGGAACCGCGCCGGTGGCCGCGGCGGCGGTGTGGAGATCCGCCTCGCCACGCGCGACGATGGCGACCCTGGCGCCGGCCTCGGCGAAGGTGCGCGCCATCGCGAGGCCGAGGCCCTTCGACCCGCCGGTGATCAGCGCGGTGCGATTCTCGAGGGAAAGCTGCATGGGGGACCCTTCCGGGCTGGGAAAGTGGGGCGACCTACGGGACTCGAACCCGTGACATCCACGACCACAACGTGGCGCTCTACCAACTGAGCTAAGGCCGCCATACCACCGTCCCCGGCAACCGCGAAGGGCGCCGAGGTGGGCGGAAATAAGCCGCGCGCGGGCCGGCGTCAACCGGCCTCGCGCAGGGCCCGTTCAGAAGATGAGCTCGCCCGCCAGCAGGGCCAGCAGCAGGGCGATGACGAAGAGCGCCAGGAAGATGCCGAAGAGCAGCTTGGCGATGCGGCCGGCCACGGCGGAGACGCCGGTGAAGCCGACCGCCCCGGCGACGATCGAGATGACGAGGAAGATCACCGCCCATTTCAGCATGTCGCCCTCCCGAGACATCGCCGGCCCCCGCCGGCCACGGGGCTGCAACGCCCAGGGTCAGAAACGCCCAGGGTCAGAAAAGCCCAGGGTCAGAAAAGCCCAGGGTCAAGCCTGGTTGCCGCTCGCGCCACCGTTCAGCCAGAGGCCGATTCGATCATCGCCATCAGCGTCTCCAGCGCGTCGGCCTCGGCGGCGGGCTTGTCGGGCCGCAGCCGGGCGATGCGGGGGAAGCGCATGGCGACGCCCGACTTGTGCCGCGCCGAGCGCTGCGCGGCGTCGAACACCACCTCCAGCACGAGATGCTTCTCCACCTCCCGCACCGGACCGAAGCGGGAGGTGGTATGGTTGCGGATCCAGCGGTCGAGCCAGACCAGCTCCTGGTCGGTATAGCCGGAATAGGCCTTGCCCACCGGCACCAGTTCCCGCCCCCCCTGCCCGTCCGGCCGCCAAAGGCCGAAGGTATAGTCGCTGTAGGTGCTGCTGCGCCGGCCATGGCCGCGCTGGGCATACATCAGCACGGCATCGACCGAGAGGGGCGCGCGCTTCCACTTCCACCACAGCCCCTTGGGCCGCCCGGCGAGATAGGGGGCGTCGCCGCGCTTCAGCATCAGCCCCTCGATGCCGGCGGCGCGGGCGCCCTCGCGCAGCGCGGTGAGCTGCTCGAGGGAGACGAAGGCGATCTGCGGCGAGAGGTCCATGCGGTCCGGCCGGGCGCGGGCGAACCAGGCCTCGAGCCGGTCGCGCCGCGTGTCGTAGGGCATGGGCCGCAGGTCCTCGCCGCCTTCGAAGAGGATGTCGTAGAGGCGCAGGCCGGTGGGGAAGTCGCGCAGCATCTTCGGCCCCACCACCTTGCGGTTCAGCCGCTGCTGCAGGTCGGCGAAGGGCGCCGCCTGGCCGTCCCGCATCACCAACAGCTCGCCATCCAGGACGGCGTCGAAGTCCATGGCCTCCAGGATCTCCGGGAAGCTGCCGCCGATATCCTCGCCGGTGCGCGACCAGAGGCGCCGCCCGCCAGGACCGGCGGAGGCCTGAACCCGCACGCCGTCCCATTTCCATTCCGCGCGGAAGGCGGTGTGGTCCAGCGCGGCGATGTCCGGCGCCTCCAGCGGATGCGCCAGCATGGGCGAGCGGAACACCGGCATGTCCTTCGGGTCGGGCCGCGGGCCGCGTCCCTCCAGCCAGGCGAAGAGCGGCAGGTAGGGCGGCGGCACGCCGTGCCAGACCTCCTCGATCTCCTCGACCGGCCGGCCGGACCACTCGGCCAGGGCCTGCCGCGCCAGCCGGCCGGAGACGCCGACCCGCAGGCCGCCGGTGACCAGCTTGATCAGCGCCAGCCGGCCACCGGGGTCCAGCACATCCAGCCAGCCCTCCAGCAGCGCCGGCACCTCGCCCCGGGGCGCCAGCTCCAGCGTCTCCACCACATCGGCCAGGTCGGGCGGCGGCCGGTTCGGCGGCGGCGAGGGCGCGGGCCAGATCAGCGCCACCGTCTCCGCCAGGTCGCCCACATAGTCGTGGCTCCAGGCCAGCAGCACCGGGTCGATGCGCGTCGCCACCAGTTCGCGCACCAGCGAGGGCTTGGCGGCGGTGAAGGTCAGTTCGCCGGCGATGGCGGCGAGGCCGATGCCGCGATCGGGGTCCGGCTGGGTGGCGAACCAGCGCCGCAGCAGGGCCAGCTTGGCGTTGCGCCCGGGGGTGAAGACCAGCCGCTCCAGAAGGTCGGCGAAGGCGGGCAGGCTCATGCCGCCGGTTCCGCCGCCAGGTCGAGCGGGTCGGCCTCGTCCTCCTCCCGTCCGACGAGGTGCAGGGCGCGGCCCCGCACGCCACGGCCCGCCAGCGCGTGGATCAACGCCTCCTCCCGCCCGTGCGTGACCCAGACCTCCGGCGCCGCGACCTCGGCGCAGGTGGCCAGGAGGTCGTCCCAGTCGGCGTGGTCGCTGATGACCAGGGGAAGCTCCACCCCGCGCGCCCGCGCCCGCTGCCGCACGCGCATCCAGCCGGAGGCCAGCGCCGTCACCGGATCGGCCAGGCGCCGGGCCCAGGGGCTGGCCTCGGCGGAGGGCGGCGCCAGAACCAGCTCGCCGGGCAGCACGGTCTCGCCCCGCCGCGCCGGCCGCGGCACCGGGCGAAGTTCGCCGAGCCCGAGGCCGAAGCGCTCGTAGAGCGCGCACATGGCGGCCTGGGCGCCGTGCAGATGAATCGGCCGGTCCCAGCCGGCACGGCGCAGCTCCGCGATCAGCCGCTGGCACTTGCCGAGCGCGTAGCAGCCGACGAGGTGCGTCCGCTCCGGGAAGAGCCGCAGGCTGTCGAGCAGGCGGCCGATCTCATGCGCGATGGGCGGGTGGCGGAAGACCGGCAGGGCGAAGGTCGCCTCCGTGACGAAGACGTCGCAGGGCACAGGCTCGAAGGGCGCGCAGGTGGGGTCGGGCTGCCGCTTGTAGTCCCCGGAGACGACGATCCGGCTGCCCTCCCATTCCAGCACCGCCTGCGCCGAGCCAAGCACATGCCCGGCCGGCACCAGGGTGACGCGCACGCCCCCCTGCGTCAGCGGCTGGTGGTAGCCGAGCGGCTGCTGGCTGTGCCCGGCCCGGCCCTCGCCCAGCCGCGCGGTCATGATGGCCAGCGTCTCGGGCGTGGCCAGGACGGCATCGTGCCCCGGCCGGGCGTGGTCCGAATGGCCATGGCTGATGACGGCACGCGGCACCGGCGCGACGGGATCGATGAAGAAATCCCCCGGCTCGCAGTAGAGGCCCTGGGGCGTGATGCGGATCCAGCGGTCCGGGTGCGGCGCGGCCATGCGGGATCAATCCCGGGCGGGCCGAAAGGCTGCACCCCCGGCCGGGATTTTGCGGACGCCGCTCAGGACGGCGCGGGCTTGTCCAGCCAGCCGGGCCTGGGCAGGCGCCGGTAGGCCTCGCGCAGCGCCTCGGACCAGGCCTCGCGCAGCGGGCGGAAGTAGGGGTCCTCCTCGGTGATGCGCCGCTGCAGGCGGATGGCGAAGCTGTCCCGCTCATAGACCAGCAGGTCGAGCGGCAGGCCGACCGTCAGGTTGGAGCGCAGCGTGCTGTCCATGCTGACCAGGGTGAGCAGCACCCCGTCCTCCAGGCCGGTGGTGTGGGAGAGCGCGCGGTCGAGGATCGGCTTGCCGTACTTGTGCTCGCCGATCTGGAGAAAGGGCGTGTCCGGCGTGGCCTCGATGAAGTTGCCGGCGGCGTAGACAAGGTAGAGCTTCGGCGGGCCGCCCATGATCTGCCCGCCCAGCATGATCGAGACGTCGAAGCGCACATCCTGCGCCTTCATCGCCGGCCCGTCCTGCGCGAAGACGGCACGGATGGCGGCGCCGACGAGCTGCGCCGCCTGGAACATGGTCGGCACGCTCCGCAGCGTCTGCCGCTCCTCCCCCTCCAGCGCCAGCCCTTCCTGCAGGCGGCTCCAGACCGCCTGGGTGATGGCCAGGTTGCCGGCCGCCATCAGGCAGAGCATCCGCTCGCCCGGCTGCAGCACGGGATACATCTTGGAATAGGTGGAGATATGGTCGACCCCGGCGTTGGTGCGGGTATCGGCCAGCATCACCAGCCCGTCCCGCAGCAGCAGCCCGACGCAATAGGTCATGTCCGGCGTCTCACATCTGGCGGCCACTGAGGTACATCTGGGCGATCTCCTGCCCCAGGGCGATGTTCTGGTCGATGATGCCCGTCAGGAAGTCATGCAGCCCCCCCTCGAGGATGCTCTCGATGCGGCCGTAGCGCAGCCGCGCATGCATGGCGCCCGCCATCCGGTGGCACTCGCCGCGCTGCCCGCCATTGGCGGCGGCGATGACATCGAGCGTGCTCTCCACGCGCCGGTAGCAGGCGAGCAGGGAGCGCGGTAGCTCGGGGCGCAGGATCAGCAGCTCGGCCACGCGCGCGGGATCGAGCCGGGCGTGATAGACATGCTGGAAGGCGCGCAGCGCCGAGACCGAGCGCAGCACCGCCTGCCACTGCGCATAGCAGGCCGCATCGGCCGCCGCGTCGGGGGCGAAGGCGCCGTGCCGCACGTCGAGCAGCCGCGCCGTGTTGTCGGCGCGCTCCAGGATGGTGCCGAGGTGGCAGAAGCGCCAGGCGTCGTCGCGCAGCATGGTGTCGGCGGCCGCGCCGTTGAACAGCAGCGTGCGGGAGCGCACCCAGTCGAGGAAGCCCGGCAGCCGGTCGCCGCGGATGGCGCTGGAGTCCAGGCGGCGGAACTCGATCCAGGTGTCGTTGATCGCCTCCCACATATCGACCGTCAGCGCGGTGCGCACCGTGCGGCCGTTGCGCCGCGCCGCCTCGACGCAGGCGGCGATGCCGGAGGGATTGGCCGGGTCCAGCGTCAGCCAGCGGACCGCCTCGTCCTGCAGGCCGGGCTGCGAGGTCTCGCCCACCAGGGCGCGGAAGCCCGGCTCGCAGCCGGTGGCGATGATGAGGGCGCGCCACTCGCTGTCGGCCCGGCTCACCGGATGCGCCAGCAGCGCCATCCGCAGCGTGGCACCCAGGCCGCGCGCCACATTGCCGGCGCGCTCGGAATAGCGGCCGAGCCAGAAGAGGCTGTCGGCGGTACGGGAGAGCATGGTTCAGCTCCCCCCGCCGGCGGGATCGTTGGCGGGCGGCCCGGGTGGAGGCTCGGCGGCCGCCCGGGACTGGGACTGGGACTGAGACTGAGAGGAGCCGGCGGGCGGCGCCGCCTCGTCCAGCACCCAGGTGTCCTTGGTGCCGCCGCCCTGGCTGGAGTTGACCACCAGCGAACCCTCGCGCAGCGCGACCCGCGTCAGCCCGCCGGGCACCATGCGGATGGAGCGGCCAAACAGGATGAAGGGACGCAGATCGACATGGCGTGGCCCGACGCCGCTTTCGCAGAGCGTGGGCACGGTGGAGAGGGCCAGCGTCGGCTGGGCGATGTAGTCGCCGGGCCGGGCGCGGATTCGCGCGGCGAAGTCGTCGCGCTGCTCCTGCGTGGCATGCGGCCCGACCAGCATGCCATAGCCGCCCGAGCCGCGGGCCAGCTTGACCACCAGCTTGTCGAGGTTGGACAGCACGTAGTCCCGGTCGACATCCCTCTCGCACATGAAGGTCGGCACGTTGGAGAGCAGCGGCTCCTCCTTCAGATAGAAACGCACCATCTCCGGCACATAGGGGTAGACCGCCTTGTCATCGGCGATGCCGGCGCCCGGCGCGTTGGCCAGGGCGACATTCCCCGCCTTGTAGGCCGCCATCAGCCCGGGCACGCCGAGCGCGCTGTCGGGGCGGAAGGCCTCGGGGTCGAGATAGTCGTCGTCGATGCGGCGGTAGATGACATCGACCCGCCTCGGGCCGGCCGTGGTCCGCATGTAGACGATCTTGTCGCGCACGAAGAGGTCGGCGCCCTCGACCAGCTCGACGCCCATCTCGTCGGCCAGGAAGGAATGCTCGTAATAGGCGCTGTTGTAGGCGCCCGGCGTCAGCACCACCACGGTGGGCGGCCCGCTGCAGCCGGCCGGCGCCAGGCTCTTCAGCGTCTCCAGCAGCTCCTCCGGGTAGTGGCTGACGGGGGCGATGCTGTGGCGGGTGAAGGCCTCGGGGAAGAGGCGCATCATGGCCTCCCGGTTCTCCAGCATGTAGGAGACGCCGGACGGCGTGCGGCAATTGTCCTCGAGCACGTAGAACTCGTCGGGCCCGGTGCGCACCAGGTCGATGCCGGAGATGACGGTATAGACCCCGCCGGGCGGGGTGAAGCCCACCATCTGCGGCAGGAAGCCCTCATTGCCGCGGATCAGCTCGGCCGGGATTCGGCCGGCCCGGATGATCTCCTGAGGACCATAGACATCGGCCAGGAAGGCATTCAGCGCCCGCACGCGCTGCTCGAGCCCGCTCGCCAGACGGTCCCATTCGGCGCGCGAGAGGATGCGGGGAATGACGTCGAAGGGGATCAGCCGTTCCGGGTCCCCGCCCTCCGTATAGACGGCGAAGGTGACACCGATGCGGCGGAACAGCACTTCCGCCTCGCGTCGCTTCTGGTCCAGGGCGGCCTGTCCGGTCGCCTCCAGGAAGCGCGCCATCTCGGCATAGGGGGAACGGATGCCGCCATCGGCGCGCATTTCATCGAAGGCAGAGGCAGGGCGATCGGCCACGTTGGTTCCGGCGTCCTCGGCGGTTGCGGCATGTTGGCCTACGCGGTTGGTCCTGGTCCCGCAAGGTTCCGCGCAGGAAACAACGGTCGGCTCACATTGAGCAAGGCCGGGTGGCCGGGCGCAAGAGACCTTGCGGCCGGTTTCGCGCCCCCTGGCCCCTGGCTGCCCAGTTCCGCGCCACCGCTGCACAGCGGCGCGGCGCCTTGCCGCTTGACCGCGGGCGGAGGCGGGGCCGAGGCTGCCCCTCACCCATCCTGTGATCCATCCTGGCGGAGCGCCCCCGATGCACCGACGCGGTCTCCTCGCCCTGCCCGGCCTGCTGGCCGCCACAGGCCCCGCCGCCGGGCCGGTGGATGTGGCGCTGGTGCTGGCGGTGGACGCCTCGGGCAGCATCACGGACGAGGAGTTCCGCCTGCAGCGCGAAGGCTGCGCCGGGGCGCTGACGCATCCGGCGGTGCTGGCAGCCATCCGGGGCGGGCCGCTCGGCGCCATCGCGCTCGCCCTCGTGGAATGGGGAAGCCCCGGCGGGGCCGCGACGGTGATGCCCTGGCGGCGCATCGGCGGCGCCGGTGAGGCGGAGGCCACGGCCCTGGAACTGCGCGCCGCGCCCCGCTCGCGGCAGAGCTGGAACGCCATCGGCGATGCGCTGGACCACGCCGCCGGCCTGCTGCGGGCGGCGCCCTTCGAGGCCACGCGGCAGGTGATCGATCTGTCGGGCGACGCCCCGGACATGCGTGGCCATCGCCCGGCCGCCGCCGCGCGGGACGCCGCGGTCGCCGCCGGCGTGACGGTCAATGCCCTGGCCATCCTGGACGGCCATGCCGACCTCGACCGCCGCTACGAGGCCGAGGTGATCGGAGGGCCGGGCGCCTTCGTCATGCGCGCGGCGGGGCGGGAGGATTTCGCGCGCGCCCTCAGGGCGAAGCTGGTCCGCGAGATCGCGTCGGAGGCGAAAGACTTTCTGGATCTGGCGTAATTTTTGCGGCCAAAGCTGAAACCTCCCTTATCCATTGTGGGTTTTCCCAAGGCGGAAGGCCGTTTTGCTTCCCCTGCCCCGGCGCGCGTGCTAGCCAGGGCCCATGACGCCCGCGATTAGCAGGGCGGTGCCCCCGCGCCGCCCACGCCCCGCGGCGTTCCCGTGCCAGCAGGCACGGAGCGCCTTTCCGCCCCCCGATCGGGGCCAGACACGTCGCCCGCGCAAAGGTCCATGGAAAGCATGGCCGGCGACACTCCTGGGTGCCTTCCTGCTGGGGGCCCCTGCCTTGATGAGCAGTCCGGCCGTGGCCGGTCCCCGCAATGCCTGTCTCGAGGCCGCCCGGGCCGCCGAGGCGAGGTTCGACCTGCCCGACGGCCTTCTGGTGGCCGTCGCGCTGGCCGAATCCGGCCTGCACGCCCATGCCCTGAACATCGGCGGCCAGGCCTACTACCCGGACAGCCGCGCCGAGGCGCGCAACCTGCTCAAGTCCAGCCAGGGCCAGTCGGTCATGGCCGGTTGCGTGCAGGTGAATGCCCAGGTGCATGCCAAGGGCGGCGCCGACTGGCCGCTCGACCCCCGGCGCGCCACCGAATGGGCGGCGCGCTATCTCCGCCAGCACTATGACACCTATGGCAACTGGGCGGACGCGCTACGCCGCTGGAACGGCGCCGCCCCCGGCACCGTCAACAAGCTGGTCTGCCGGGTTCAGGCCAAGCTCCAGGTGGTCAGCCCGGGCAGCGCCCTGCTGAGCGGCAATGGCTGCCGCAACACCGAGATCGCCCGCGTGCGGCGCGATGGCCGGGCGCTCCTGGAGATGGCGGAGGCGCCGGACTGATCCGCGCAGACTGATCCGCGCAGGGGGAGGCGGAGCGCCTCCCCCTCTCTCCCTCTAGCTCTGCAGGTAGAATTTCACGGCGGAGGCGGCGGCGATGACCCAGACCGCCCCGCCGACCTGCCGCCCCCGCCCCGCCATCAGCTTCACCAGCGCATAGGCGATGAAGCCGAGGCCGATCCCGGTCGCGATCGAGAAGGTGAAGGGCATGGCGAGCGCCGTCAGCATGGCCGGCAGGTAGTCCGTCGCATCCTCCCAATCGAGGTCGCGCAGCCCCTGGGCCATCAGGCAGGCCACCAGGACCAGGGCCGGCGCGGTGGCGAAGGCGGGGACGCTGGTGGCGAGTGGCGCCAGGAACAGGGCCAGCAGGAACAGCACGGCGACGGTCAGCGCCGTCAGCCCGGTGCGGCCGCCGGCCTGCACGCCCGCCGCGCTCTCGATATAGGACACGGTGGTGGAGGTGCCGAGCATGGCGCCGATCATGGCGCCGCAGCTGTCCGAGAGCAGGGCCCGGCCGAGCCGCGGCACCGAGCCGTCCGGACGCATCAGCCCGGCGCGGTGCGTGGTCGCGATCAGGGTGCCGGCATTGTCCAGGAGATCCACCAGGAAGAAGGTGAAGACGATGCCGACCAGGCCGAAGCCGATGGCGCCGGCCAGGTCCATCTGCAGGAAGGTCGGCGCCAGGGAGGGCGGCAGGGCGAAGACGCCGTGGAACTCGGTGAGGCCGAAGGGAATGCCGAGCAGCGCCGTGACCAGGATGCCGATGACGATGCCGCCCGTCACGCCGCGCGCCACCAGCCCGGCGATGAGGATGAATCCCAGGCAGGACAGCACGGTCGGGATCTCGCGCAACGAGCCGAGGCTGACCAGCGTCGCCGGGTTGTCCACCACCAGCCCCATGCCCCGCAGGCCGATCAGGCCGAGGAAGAAGCCGATGCCCGCGGCGATACCCAGCTTGAGGGAGAGGGGGATGGAGTTGATCAGCCATTCCCGGAAGCCGGTGACGGAGACCGCGAAGAAGATCAGGCCCGAGAGGAAGACGGCGCCGAGCGCAATCTGCCAGGGCACGCCCATGGCGCCGACGACGACGAAGGCGAAGTAGGCGTTCAGCCCCATCCCCGGCGCCAGCGCCACCGGATAGTTGGCCAGCAGCCCCATCATGGCGGAGCCGATGGCGGCGGCGATGCAGGTGGCGACGAAGGCGGCGCCATGATCGATGCCGGCGGCCGCCATGATGCCCGGATTGACCACGATGATATAGGCCATGGTCAGGAAGGTGGTCAGCCCGGCCATGATCTCGCGGCGCGGCGTCGTGCCCCGCTCGGCCATCTCGAAGAAACGTTCCAAAGTCGCGGCTCCCGCGGTTGGTGTCGGCACCAGGATAAGAGGGGCGGCGACGGCTCCACAATTGCCCGGCATCGCGAGGCATCTCCCGCCGTGGCATGGAAGTCGCTATGAAGGCGCAGGCCACCATGAAGTCGCGGTCCGCCGCGGGTGCCGGAGCGGTACCGGGGCAACGGCCACCTGGCCGGAACGTCCCGCCGCGTTGAGGAGAGATCGAGGATGCTGTCACGCCGCATGATGGGTGGCGCCGCCGGACTGGCGCTCACCATGGCCGCCACCGCCGCCCCCGCCGCCGCGCAGGGTAGCCCGGCGGAGACCACCTTCGACCGGATCCGCCGCACCAGGAAGCTGCGCTCGGCGGCGGTGGTGGGCGGCGCGCCCTACTATCACAAGGATCTCGCCACCGGGCAGTGGCGCGGCTTCTATGTCGACCTGCTGAGGATGCTGGCCGAGGAGCTGGAATGCGAGCTGGAGCTCGGTGAGACCACCTGGGGCAATGCCGTCCTCGATCTGCAGTCGAACAAGATCGACATCTTCTTCGGGCTGAACCCGACGCCAAAGCGGGCGCTGGTCGTCGACTTCTCGGTCCCCTGCTTCAGCAACGCCTTCAGCTTCGTCACCAAGCGCGGCTTCCAGGCCAGGACCTGGGACGATCTCAACCGGCCCGAGGTGAAGATCGCCGTCGACACCGGCTCCTCGCAGGACCAGGTGGTGACGCGGCTCTGCCCCAGGGCCAGCGTCTCCCGCTTCAAGAGCGCCGATGAGGCGACGATGGCGGTGCAGTCCGGCCGCGCCGATGCGCAGTGCCTCGTGCTGATCCTGGCGCTGACCGCGAAGAAGAAGCTGCCGACGCTGGGCGATGTGCTGGTGCCGACGCCGGTCTTCGCCACCACCTCCAATGCCGGCTTCCGGCGCGAGGCGGACAAGACCTGGCGCGACTACGTCAACACCTGGATCGAGTTCAACAAGGGACTCGGCGCGGTGCGATCGGCCATCGTCTCCAACATGGAGCTGGTGGGCATCTCCGAGGCCGACTTCCCGCCGGGCGTCACGCTCTGATCTGACCGACCGGCCAGGCGGGGCGCCCCGGGGCAGGGCGCCGCCGCGACCCGATTCAGGACCGCATGCATGTATCAATGGGATTTCAGCATCCTCTGGAGCTACCGCTGGCTGTTCCTGAACGGACTCTGGGTCACGCTCGCCTTCACCGCCGCCATCGTCGTGCTGGGCCTCGTGGTCGGGCTGGTCTCGGGCCTGCTGCGCCTCTCCTCCATCGCGCCGCTGCGCTGGCTGAGCCAGGCCTATGTCGAGGTGTTCCGCTGCACGCCGATCCTGGTGCAGCTGGTCTGGTTCTACTACGCCCTGCCGATCCTGGCCGGGATCGAGATGACGGCGACCACGGCGGCGGTGCTGGCCCTCTCGCTCTATGGCGGCGCCTTCTACGCCGAGATCATCCGCGGCGGCATCAATTCGATCGAGAGCGGCCAGACCGAGGCGGCGCTGGCGCTGGGCATGACGCCGGCGCAGTCGATGCGCCGCATCGTGCTGCCCCAGGCGTTGAAGCGCATGGTGCCGCCGCTGATGAACCAGTCGATCATCCAGCTCAAGAACACCTCGCTCGTCTCGGTGCTGGCGGTGCCCGACCTGCTCTACCAGGGCCAGGCGGCGGCGCATGACAGCTACCGGCCGCTCGAGATCTACACGCTGATCGCCGTCCTCTACTTCGCCGTGCTCTTCCCGCTGACCCTGCTGGTCGGCCGGCTGGAGCGGCGGCTGGCGCGCGCGGACTGAGGAGGGGCCGATGAGCGAGATCATGATCGAGGTCGCGGCGCTGAGGAAGCAATTCGGCGATCATGTCGTGCTGCGCAGCGTCGACCTGAAGGTCGGACGCGGCGAGGTGGTGGCGCTGATCGGGCCGTCGGGCTCCGGCAAGTCCACCCTGCTGCGTTGCCTCAACCTGCTGGTGGTGCCCGATGGCGGCGCGGTGCGGGTCGGCGGGAAGAGCTTCCGCTTCGGCGCCGGCGCCAGCCAGCCGGGCAACCGGGCTCTCGCCGGCTTCCGCGCCGCCACCGGCATGGTCTTCCAGCAGTTCAACCTCTTCCCGCACCGGACGGCGCTGGAGAACGTCATGGAGGGGCCGCTCGTCGTCCGCCGCATGGCGCGCGCCGGGGCCGAGGCGCTGGCGCGCGGCCTGCTCGCCAAGGTCGGCCTGGCCGACAAGGCGGAGCAGTATCCCTCGCGCCTGTCCGGCGGGCAGAAGCAGCGCGTCGCCATCGCCCGCGCGCTGGCCATGCAGCCGGCGGTGATGCTGTTCGACGAGGCGACCAGCGCGCTCGACCCGGAGCTGGTGGGCGAGGTGCTGGGCGTGATGCAGTCCCTCGCCGCGGAGGGCATGACCATGGTGATCGTGACCCACGAGATCGCCTTCGCCCGCGAGGTCGCCGACCGCGTCGTCTTCCTGCGCGACGGCGTCATCGTCGAGGACGGGCTGGCGCGGCAGGTGATCGATTCTCCGCGCGAGGAGGCGACGCGCGCCTTCCTCGCGCATTTCCACCGCCAGCGTGAAGGCTGAGAGCCGATGCATCCGCCCATCATCGATCGCATGCGGGTCTTTCTCGTGGAAAGCCCGATCAGGATGGCCCGGGCCCAGGGCGTCGGCAATGTGAAGGGCAGCGTGCGGCGCGTGCTGCTGCAACTGACGACGCGGGACGGCCTCGTGGGCTGGGGCGAGGCGGCGCCGTGGGAGGTGTTCACCGGCACGCCCGAAGGCGCCTTCGCCGCGCTCGACCGCTACCTGCGCCCGCTGATCCTCGGCGCCGACGCGCGCCGCCCGCGTGCCCTGATGGCCATGATGGACCGCGCCCTGACCGGCCACCCGGAAAGCAAGGTGGCGGTCGAGATGGCGCTGCTCGATATCCTGGGCCAAAGCACCGGCCTCAGCGTCGCGGATCTGCTGGGCGGCCGGGTGCGCGACACCATCCCCCTCTCCTTCTCCATCGCCGACCCCGACTTCGCGGCCGACCTGGAGCGGATGAAGGTCATGGTCCCGGCCGGCAACCGGCTCTTCAAGGTCAAGACCGGCGTCAAGCGGCATGCCGAGGACATGGCGCATCTGGAGGCCATCCGCGACGCCTTCGGCGAGGATGTCGATCTCCGCCTCGACTACAACCAGGCGCTGGAGCCCTTCCGCGCCATGACGGTGCTGCGCGACGTGGACCGTTTCCGCCCCACCTTCATCGAGCAGCCGGTGCCGCGCCGTCATCTCGACGCCATGGCGGGCTTCGCGGCCGCGCTGGACACGCCGATCCTGGCCGATGAAAGCTGCTTCGACGCCACGGACCTGCTGGAGGTGGTGCGGCGGCAGGCGGCGGACGCCATCAGCGTCAAGCTGATGAAATGCGGCGGGCTGCTGAAGGCCCAGGCGATGATGGCGATCGCCGACACCGCGGGCCTGCCCGGCTATGGCGGCACGCTGTGGGAGGGCGGCATCGCGCTGGCGGCCGGCACGCAGCTGATCGCGGCGACGCCCGGCATCTCGCTCGGCTGCGAGTTCTACATGCCGCACCATGTGCTGACCGAGGACGTGCTGGAGGAGCGGATCCCGAACCAGGGCGGCGCCGTGGTGGTGCCCCAGGCGCCCGGGCTCGGCATCCGCATCAGCGAGGCCTCGCTGCGCGACGGCGCCCGGCATCTGGCGGAAGCCTGAACCACGGCGCGGCTTTTTTGCGCCGGCGGCGGACGCCTTTTCGCCCCCGGGGGCGTTGCACCTCCACGGCCGGGCCACGCGGCCCGGCCATCACGCTCCGTGGAGATGCCGCATGTCCGATCGAATCCCGAAGAACGCCCTGGTCCTGGTCGCCGATGGCGGCAAGGCCATGCTGCTGCGCAACACTAGCGCCGAGGCGGTGGTCCGGCTGCAGGAGGTGAGCCGGATCACCCCCGACACGCTGGGCGACCAGGGCCCGTCCGGCGCCCAGCCGCCCGAGCAGTCGGCGAAGCAGACCGCCGAGGCCACCTTCGCCAAGCGGATCAGCCAGACGCTGGAGCAGATGCACCAGCAGAACCAGTTCGAGGCGCTGGTGCTGATCGCCGATCCCGAGACGCTCGGCCAGATCCGCGCCGCGCTGCCGCGGACGGTGGAGGAGCGGGTGGTGCAGTCCCTGGCCAAGGACCTGACCAACCACACCACGGCCGAGATCGAGAAGGCGCTGTCGAAGTAGGCCGCTTCAACGCGAAACGCCCCGGGGTCTTCCCCGGGGCGCCATCCGCATCCGATCCGCCAGGGATCAGACGGAGTAGTACATCTCGAACTCGACCGGGTGCGGGGTGTGCTCGAACTTGTACACCTCGTTCCACTTCAGCTCGATGTAGCTCTCGATCTGGTCCTTCGAGAAGACATCCCCGGCGAGCAGGAAGTCGTGATCGGCGGCCAGCGCTTCCAGCGCCTCGCGCAGCGAGCCGCAGACCGTCGGGATGCCCTTCAGCTCCTCCGGCGGCAGGTCGTACAGATCCTTGTCCATGGCGTCGCCCGGATGGATCTTGTTCTTGATGCCATCGAGGCCGGCCATCAGCATGGCGGAGAAGGCCAGGTAGGGGTTCGCCGTCGGATCCGGGAAGCGCACCTCGACGCGCTTCGCCTTCGGGCTGGTCGCGTAGGGGATGCGGCAGGAGGCGGAGCGGTTGCGGGCCGAATAGGCCAGCAGCACCGGCGCCTCGAAGCCCGGGATCAGGCGCTTGTAGGAGTTGGTGCTGGGGTTGGTGAAGGCGTTCAGCGCCTTGGCGTGCTTGATGATGCCGCCGATGTACCACAGCGCCTGGTCGGACAGGTCGGCATAGCCGTTGCCGGCGAAGACCGGCTTGCCGCCCTTCCAGATCGACTGGTGCACATGCATGCCCGAGCCGTTGTCGCCATAGATCGGCTTCGGCATGAAGGTCGCCGTCTTGCCGTAGCTGTGCGCGACGTTGTGGATCACGTACTTGTAGATCTGCATGTGATCGGCGTGCTGCACCAGGGGCCCGAAGCGGGTGCCCAGCTCGTGCTGCGACTGCGCCACCTCATGGTGGTGCTTCTCGCCGGCCACGCCCATCTCGATCATGGTCGAGAGCATCTCGGCGCGCAGGTCGGTCTCGCTGTCGACCGGCGGCACCGGGAAGTAGCCGCCCTTGACCACCGGGCGGTGGCCCATGTTGCCCTCGGGGTAGTCCTTCAGGCTGGCGCCGGGCCCCTCGATGCTGTCGAGCTGGTAGATGCCGTAATTGCCGCCGGTGCCGAACTTCACGTTGTCGAAGATGAAGAACTCGGCCTCGGCGCCGAACAGCGCGGCATCGCCGATGCCGGTGGAGGCGACATAGGCCTCGGCCTTCTTCGCTGTCGAGCGCGGGTCGCGGCTATAGGCCTGGCCGGTCGAGGGCTCGATGATGTCGCAGAACAGGATCAGCTGCGGCTTGGCCGCGAAGGGATCCATGCAGGCCGTCGAGGCGTCCGGCATCAGGATCATGTCGGACTCGTTGATCGCCTTCCAGCCGGCGATCGAGGAGCCGTCGAACATGATGCCGTCGGTGAACACCTCCTCCTCGATGGTGGAGACATGCTGCGCGGTGTGCTGCCACTTGCCCCGAGGATCCGTGAACCGGAAGTCCACGTACTCGACGCTGTTCTCCTTGATCATCTCCATGACCTTGGAAACAGCGTTGGACGCTGCGGCTGCGGGCTTCTTCGCCATCGTGTGCGATCCTGTTCCCCAAACGACGCTCTGACAGTAACAGTCGACACGGCGCGGCTTCCGCCTGCTTCCGTGCCGGCGGCGTCCGGCGCTCCTGCGCCGTCCTTCCGCCTTCAGCCAGGCCGGCGCCAGATCGGCACCGGCCGGAATTCCACGCTCAGACCGCGTCCTCGCCCCGTTCGCCGGTGCGGATGCGGATCACCTCCTGGACATCGGAGATGAAGATCTTGCCATCGCCGATACGGCCGGTGCGGGCCGCGGCCTGGATGGCCTCGATCGCGCGCTCGGCGAGGTCGTCCGAGCAGACCACCTCTATCTTCACCTTCGGCAGGAAGTCGACGACGTATTCGGCGCCGCGATACAGCTCGGTGTGGCCCTTCTGCCGCCCGAACCCCTTCGCTTCCACCACGGTCAGGCCCTGCAGGCCGATCTCGTGCAGCGCGTCCTTCACCTCGTCGAGCTTGAAGGGCTTGATGATCGCCTCGATCTTCTTCATCGGCTCCATTCACGGACCCTGCCGGTCAGGGCCGGCCCGTCCTTCCTTCCTCCCGGGTTGCGCCCGCCCCCGTGGCCCGGGGGCGGGAAGCGGCTCGCAGTGGTGTGTTGCATGCCCCGGGCCGTAGGGGCAATGGCATGAGACGGGAATTCGCCGGCTTCGCGACAAGGCCCCGCCCGCGGAAGCGGCAGCCTGCCCGCCGAAGTGGCAGGCATGCGCGGTAGGCGGTTGCACGGCCGCCGGCACATCCGCATATTCGCCGCTCGCCCGGGGCCGGGGCGTGGGGCGTCGCCGCGCGCGCGCGCCGAGCATCGGGCCGCCTGCCACGGGACCCAGTCATCGCATGAAGCCGCAGAACGACCTGCTCTCCGCCACCGGCACCACCGTCTTCACCGTGATGTCGGCGCTCGCGCAACAGCATGGCGCGATCAACCTCGGCCAGGGCTTCCCGGATTACGAAGGTCCGGAAGACGTGGTGCGCGCCGCGGCCGAGGCGCTGCTGGACAACCGCAACCAGTATCCGCCGCTCACCGGCCTGCCCGAGCTGCGTCAGGCGGTGTCCGGCGCGAATCGCCGATTCTACGGACTGGAGATCGACCCGAACGCCGAGGTGGTGGTCACCTCCGGCGCCACCGAGGCGCTGATCGCCTGCCTGATGGCGGTGCTCAATCCGGGCGACGAGGTGGTGCTGCTGGAGCCGCTCTACGACACCTACCTGCCGGTGGTGAAGCTGCTCGGCGCGGTGCCGCGCCTGGTGCGCCTCTCGCCGCCGAAGTGGGAGCTGCCGCGCGCCGAGCTGGCCGCCGCCTTCGGACCGAGGACCAAGGCGATCCTGCTCAACAGCCCGATGAACCCGGCCGGCAAGGTCTTCACCGGCGCGGAGCTGGCCTTCATCGCCGACCTGCTGCAGCGGCACGACGCCTACGCCATCTGCGACGAGGTCTACGAGCACCTCACCTTCGACGGCTGGAAGCATATCCCGCTGATGACGCTGCCGGGCATGCGCGAGCGTTGCATGCGGATCGGCTCGGCCGGCAAGACCTTCAGCCTGACCGGCTGGAAGGTCGGCTACATCACCGCCGACCGCTCGCTGGCCCCCAATGTCGCCAAGGCGCACCAGAACCTGACCTTCACCACCGCGCCCAATCTGCAGCGCGCCGTGGCGCTCGGGCTGGCGAAGGAGGACGCCTATTTCACCGGCATCGCCACCGAGCTGCAGGCCCGGCGCGACCTGCTGGCCAGGGGCCTGTCCGAGCTGGGCTTCGGCGTGCTGCCGACCCAGGGCAGCTACTTCATCACCTGCGACTTCACCACCCTGGGCTTCGCCGGGGACGACGTGGCCTTCTGCCGGCACCTGACCGAGGCGGCCAAGGTCACGGCCATCCCGGTCTCGGCCTTCTATGCCGGGCCGGATGCGCCGCGGCACTTCATCCGCTTCGCCTTCTGCAAGCGCGAATCGGTGCTGGAGGAGGCGCTGGAGCGGCTGCGCGCCTGGAAGCGCAGCGGCGCGCTGGCCGCGGCGGGCTGAGGCAAAAGGGGGGGGGTCAAAGCCCCCCCCCGGCCTTACTGGTCGCGCCAGGGCTTGCGCGCCCACATCTCCTTCAGCCGCGCGTCCAGGCCCAGCACGGCCTGGCGATACTCGTCGCCGATCATGGCCTTCACGGGCAGTTGCAGCCGCTGCGCGTCGGCCAGGAACTCGGGATCGGCCAGGGCGGCGGCGAAGGCCGCGTTCAGCCTGGTCCGCACCTCCTCCGGAATGCCGGGCGGCGCGACGATGCCGCGCTGCGCGCCCGCCACCACCTTGACGCCGAGCTCGGTGAAGGTCGGCACCTCCGGCAGCGCGGGGTCGCGCTGCGCGCCCGCCTGGCCCAGGCAGCGGAAGCGCCCGTCGCGATAGCCCGGCGCCCCCTCGCTGACATTGAAGCAGCCGACATCCAGGTGCCCGCCCAGCACGGCGGTCTGCAGCGGCGCGGCGCCGTTGAAGGGCACATGGCTGAACCGGATGCCCGGCACCGCCTCCTCGATCTCCAGCATGACCAGATGGTCGTCGGAGCCGATGCCCGTCGTGCCGAAGCTCAGCCCGCCCGGGTCCTTCCGCGCCCGCTCCAGCAGATCCGCCATGTCGCGGACCGGCGAGCCCTTGGCGACCCAGAGCCCGCCCGGGTCGTCCACGACATTCGCGACATAGACGAAGTCCTCGACCCTGTAGCGCACCGGCCGCTCGAAGGGGATGGTCATCAGCGCCGGCGAGGTGACGGCGCCCAGCGTGTAGCCATCCGGGCGGGCGGTGAAGGCGAACTCCATGCCGATCTGGCTGCCGGCGCCGGGGCGGTTCTCGACCACGAAGGTCGCCCCCGGCAGGTGCTTCTGCACATAGGGCAGGATGACGCGCGCCATCTGGTCCACCCCACCCCCCGGCGGAAAGGGCACCACCACCAGGATCGGGCGTTCGGCCGGCCAGGCGGCGGCGGCGGCGTGGCGCGGGGCCCCGAAGGGCGCGGCGAGGGCGGCGGCGCCCAGGCCGGCCAGGGCGCGGCGGCGGATCATTGTCATCTCTCGGTCCTTCTTCCCTTGATACGCGCGCGGGGATATCGCGCGCGGGCGGCGCCTCCCCCTTCTTCGGCGGGGGGCTGGCGCCCGTCCGGTCAGCCCTTCCGGCGGCTGGCCTCGTAGCGCGCCTTGTTCTCGGCGTTGGGCGGATAGAGGCCGGGCAGCGCGGCGCCCTGCTCCACCTCGCCCATGATCCAGCTCTCCTGCGCCTCCTGCTCGGCGGCGAGGTCGGTCACCTCATCGACCAGCGCGGCGGGGATCAGCACGGCCCCGTCATCGTCCACCACCACGACATCGTTGGGGAAGACGGCGACACCGCCGCAGCCCACCGGCTCCTGCCAGTTAATGAAGGTGAGGCCGGCGACCGAGGGCGGCGCCGCGTTGCCCTGGCACCAGACCGGCAGGCCGGTGCCGATGACGCCGGCGCCGTCGCGCACCACGCCGTCGGTGATCAGCGCCGCCACCTTCCGCTTCGCCATCCGGGCGCAGAGGATGTCGCCGAAGATGCCGGCATCGGTCACGCCCATGGCGTCGGCGATGACGATGACCCCTTCCGGCATCGCCTCGATGGCGCTGCGGGTCGAGATCGGGTTGGACCAGGAGGCCGGGGTCGCCAGATCCTCGCGGGCGGGGACGAAGCGCAGCGTGAAGGCGCGGCCGACCAGGCGCGGCTGGCCGGGCTTCAGCGGCCGGGTGCCGCGCATCCACACGTTGCGCAGCCCCTTCTTGAGCAGCACCGTGGTCAGCGTCGCGGTGGAGATGCCGGACAGGGTCTCGATGATCCTCGGATCGAGCGGGGCGACTTCGATGGACATGGCGGTGGTCCTCAGATGCTGGCGATCAGCCCGCCATCCACGCGGATGACGGAGCCGGTGATGTAGGAGGCGCGCTCCGAGGCCAGGAAGGCCACGGCATCGCCGTATTCCTCCGGCCGGCCGTAGCGCCCGGCGGGAATGGAGCCGGTGCTCTCGGCGGCGACCTCCTCGACGCTGCGCCCCTCGCGCTTCGCCTTCTGCTCGTCGAGGAAGCGGATGCGGTCGGTGGCGACGCGGCCGGGCAGGATGATGTTGGCGGTGACGCCGTCCCGCGCCACCTCGCGCGAGAGGGTCTTCGACCAGCCGACGAGCGTCGAGCGCAGCGCGTTGGAGACACCGAGATTGGGGATCGGCGCCACCACGCCGGAGGAGGTGCTGGTGACGATGCGGCCCCACCGCGCGGCCTTCATGCCGGGCAGCACCCGGTCGGTCAGCGCGATGACCGAGAGCACCATGGCGTTGAAGTGCTTGGCCCAGAGCGCCAGGTCCTGGCCGGAGGCGGGGGTCGGCGGCGGGCCGCCGGTGTTGTTCACCAGCACCTGCACCGGGCCCAGCTCGGCCTCGATGCGGGAGACCTGTCCGTCGATGGCGGCGAGGTCGGCCAGATCCCATTCCAGCGTCATCACCGCCGCCGCGCCGGCCGCCCGCGCGGCCTCGGCGCTGCGCGCCAGCCCTTCGGCGCTGATATCGGCCAGCGCCAGCTTCGCGCCCTCGGCGGCGAGGGAGCGGGCGATCGCCCCGCCCAGCCCGCCACCGGCGCCGAGCACCAGCGCCACCTTGTTCCTGAGGCCCAGATCCATGGCTGCTCTCCTATCGTCTCGAGGCCAGTCTGGTGCCGGCGAGGGCAAAGAAAAACCCTTCCATTCCCGCTTTCGGAAGATAGGTTTTCCACTCTCTCGTGAGCAGGCCGATGGACACGCGCTTCCTGGACAGCTTCGTCACCGTGGTGGAGGAAGGCTCGATCGCCGCTGCGGCGCGCCGCCTGCACCTGACGCCGGCCGCGCTGGCGCAGCGCATCCGCGCCCTGGAGGCGGAGCTCGGCGCGCCGCTGCTGCTGCGGGCCGGCCGCGCCGTGGCCCCCTCCGAGGCGGGGCTGGCCATCCTCGACCGCGCCCGCGCCCTGCTGCGCGAGGTGCGGGACCTGCGCGACGGCGCCGCCCGGGGCGGGCTGGCGGGCGAGCTGCGGCTCGGCGCCATCGCCACCGCGCTGACCGGCCTGCTGCCGGGCATGATGGCGCGCATGGCCGGCGCCTATCCGAACCTCGAGATCCATATCTCGCCCGGCATCTCGACCGACCTCTACCGCGCCGTCCTGACCGGCGACCTCGACGCGGCGATGATCGTGCAGCCCGAATTCGCCCTGCCCAAGAGCTGCGAATGGCGGATGCTGCGCGAGGAGCCCCTGGTGGTGCTGGCGCCGGCGGCCCTGGCGGGTCGCGCCCCTCACCGCCTGCTCGCCGAGGAGCCCTTCATCCGCTACGACCGCAACCAGTGGGGCGGCCGCCTCGCCGACCGCTATCTGCGCGAGGCGCGCATCCGCCCGCGCGACCGGATCGAGCTGGACGCGCTGGACGCCATCGCCCTGCTGGTCGATCGCGGCCTCGGCGTCTCCCTGGTGCCCGACTGGGCGCCGCCCTGGCCGGCCGGGACCGCCCTCGCCAAGCATCCCCTGCCCCGCCCCTTCCCGCCGCGGCGGATCGGCCTGATCTGGGCCCGCGGCGGCGCCCGCGGCCGGCTGGTGGAGGCCTTCTGGCAGGCCGGGCGCGAGCTCGGCTGATTTGCGACGCCGCCCCCCTTTCGCAGGTCGGGCAGGGGTGTACAAAGCCGGGCTGGAGACCGGTGGCGCGAGACTTCCGGCCCGCCCGGGAAGACACGCCACGCGCCGCGGGACAGCGGCCCTCCGGGCAGAGGGTCGTCGCCCTCGCCGGACTGGATGGAAAGGATCGTCGTGATGGCTGACACCGCCCTGGTGCTCGGCGCGGGCATGGTCGGCGTCTCCGTGGCGCTGCATCTGCGGCAGCGGGGATGGGACGTGGCGCTGGTGGACCGGCAGGGACCGGGCGAAGGCGCCTCCTTCGGCAATGCCGGGCTGATCCAGCGGGAGGCGGTCTATCCCCACCCCTTCCCGCGCGCCCTGGCGGAGCTGTCCCGCGTCGCGCGCAACCGCTCGGTCGATGTCTCCTTCCACCCCCTCGCCATGCCCCGCCTGGCCTCGCCGCTGCTGCGCTACTGGTGGAACTCGGCGCCGGAGCGCTACCTGAAGGCCGTGCTGGGCCAGTCGCGGCTGGTGGCGAGCTGCCTCGAGGACCACATGGCCCAGGCCCGCGAGGCCGGCGCCACCGAGCTGCTGCGGCCGCTGGGCTTCATCCAGATCTACGGCCAGGAGGGCGCGCTGGAAGCGGCCCGGCGGGAGGCGGAACGGGCCCGGGCCGAGTTCGGCGTCGGCCACCGCCTGCTGGACGGCGAGGCGCTGGCCGAGGCCGAGCCGCACCTTCTGCAACGCAAGGCCGGCGCCATCCACTGGACCGACCCCTATTCGGTGAGCGACCCGCACGGGCTGACCACGGCCTATGCCCGGCTTCTCGAGGAGAAGGGCGGCCGGCTGCTGCGCGGCGACGCGGCGACGCTCCGCCGCCAGGGCGCGGGCTGGCAGGTGCGGACCGACACGGGGCCGGTGGAGGCGCGCCACGTGGTGATCGCCCTCGGCGCCGCCGCGGGCCAGGTGACGCGGCCGCTCGGCTACAACGCGCCGCTCTTCGGCAAGCGCGGCTACCACCTGCACTACACGATGCAGGGCAATGCGGTGCTGAACCATCCGATCTTCGACGCCGACCTGCGCTACGGGCTGATCCCGATGCGGCGCGGCATCCGGCTGACGACCGGCGTGGAATTCGCCGGCGACGCCGCGCCGCCCACGCCGATCCAGCTGGAGCGCGCCACGCCCTCGGCCCGCGCGCTGCTCCCCCTCGGCGAGCAGGTGGAGGAGAGGCCCTGGTTCGGCGTCCGCCCGTGCACGCCGGACATGCTGCCGATCATCGGGCGGCTGCCGCGGCAGGAGGGAGCCTGGTGCGCCTTCGGCCACGCCCATCAGGGGCTGACCCTGGGCCCGACCACCGGCCGGCTGCTCTCCGCGATGATGGCGGGCGAGACCCCGTTCATCGACCCGGAGCCCTACCGGCCGGAGCGGTTCTGACCCGCCTGCTCGATGACCCCGCCCGATTGACCTGTTCGCCTGGGGCCGGCCTGTCCGTCAGGCCGCCTCGGGCAACGTCGCCGGCCGCGCCGGCGCCTCGCGCAGCCGCAGCAGCAGCGCCTGCACCGGGTGGCGCAGCGTGACCCCGTCGAGGCGCTTCACCTGGCTGCGGCAGGAATAGCCGCTGGCCAGCAGCCGCTCGCCCCGCGCCGCGACATGCGTCTTCCAGCTCATGCCATAGAGCTGCTCCGAGACGGCGCGGTGCTCCGCCTCGTGCCCGAAGGTGCCGGCCATGCCGCAGCAGCCCGCGGCCAGCACGGTGAGCGGCGCGCCCAGCCGGGCGAAGACGCCCTGCCAGTCCTTCACGGCGGCCGGGGCGTTGGTGCGCTCGGTGCAGTGCGGCAGCAGGGCGAAGCCCTCCCCGGCCTCGCGCGCCGGGATGAGATGCAGGCGCCGCGCCAGCCATTCCTGCGGCAGCAGCACCGGCGGCGTCTCGACGCCGATGCCAAGATACTCGCTGCGGTAGCTGAGCGTCATCGACGGATCGACGCCGACGAGGTCGATGCCGCTCGCGGCCAGCGCGCGCAGCAGGGCGGCCTGGGCCTCGGCCTGCCGGCGGAAGGCGCCGAGGAAGCCGTGCACGTGCAACGGCTTGCCGTTCGGGCGGAAGGGCGCCAGCCAGGGCGTGAAGCCCATCAGCTTCAGCGCCTCGATCAGGTCGAGCACCAGCCGGGTCTCGAAATGGCTGGTGAAGGCGTCCTGCACGATGACGAGATGCCGCTCGCGCTCCGCCTCCGGCACGGCGGCCAGGGCGGCGGCGGAGGCCAGGCGGACACCGCGCGCGGCCGCCTCCCGCCCGAGGTCGAGGCCCGAGAAGAGGGGCGCGTCGACCAGGCCCGCCTTCGCCGCCAGCGCACGCCCCGGCAGGCTGCCCATCACCGCATTGGCCAGGCCCGGCAGGCGCGCGCCGAGCGGCAGCATCCGCTCCAGCCCGCCCAGCAGATAGTCCTTCAGCGGCCGGGCATAGCGGCCGTGATAGATCTCCAGGAACTTGGCGCGGAAGCTCGGCACATCGACCTTGATCGGGCACTGGCCGGTGCAGGACTTGCAGGCGAGACAGCCATCCATCGCCGCCTTCACCTCGGCCGAGAAATCCGGCGTGCCGCGCCGCAGCGCGCGGCTGTTGCGCAGCCGCTCCGGAAGGGCACGCAGGAAGCCCAGCGCCGAGGCGTCGCGCAGCCGCCCGGCCTCGGCCACCGGATCGACCCCGGCGGCGGCGAGCTGGCGCAGCCATTCGCGGAACAGGCCGGCACGGCCCTTGGGCGAATGCCGGCGGTCCCCGGTCGCCTTGAAGGAGGGGCACATGGCGTCCTGCCAGTCGTAGTTGAAGCAGGCGCCGTTGCCGTTGCAGTGCAGCGCCTCGTCATAGGCGGCGCGGGTGGCGGCGGGGATGGTGCGGTCGAGCTGGCCGCGCATCGGCACGCGGTCGATGGCCAGCAGCGCCTCGCCCTCGGGGGCGGCGATCTTGCCCGGGTTCAGCTGGTTGCGCGGATCGAAGGCGGCCTTGATCGCCTGCAGGCTCGGATAGAGCGGGCCGAAGACCTCGGGGACGTATTCCGAGCGCACGCCCTTGCCGTGCTCGCCCCAGAGCAGGCCGTTGTACTTGCGGGTGAGCGCGAAGACCTCGTCGGAGACCTCGCGGATCATCCGCTCGGCGCCCTCGGCCTTCATGTCGATCGCCGGGCGGACATGCAGCACCCCGGCATCGACATGGCCGAACATGCCGTATTCCAGGCCGCGCCGGTCTAGCGCGGCGCGGAACTCGGCGATGTAGTCGGCGAGGTGCTCGGGCGGGACGGCGGTGTCCTCGACGAAGGGAATCGGCCGCCTCTCGCCCTTCATGTTGCCGAGCAGGCCGACGCCGCGCTTCCGCATGCCCTGGATGCGCTCGCCGTCGCCGTCCCAGGCCAGGGTATGGCCGCGCCGGCCGGAGGCGCGGCCCTCGGCGGCGAGGCGCGCCTCGACCGGGGCGAGCTTCTCCCGCACCTCGGCCTCGCTGTCGCCGACGAACTCGATCAGGTTGATGCCGGCCGCCGGGCCTTCCGGATCGTCGGGGAAGAACTGCCGGATGCCCTCCCAGACGATGTCGCCGCGCGCCAGGCCGAGCACCTTGGAATCCACCGTCTCGACCGAGGCGGCGCCGAGCGCCATCAGCACCCGCGCGTCGCGCAGCGCGGCGTCGAAGCTGTCGTAGCGCAGGTTGATGAGCGCGCTGCGCCGGGGGACCGGCAGCACGCGGATCTTCGCCTCCGCGATCATCGCCAGCGTGCCCTCGGAGCCGCAGAGCAGCGCGTTCAGGTCGAAGCGGCCTTCCGCGTCATGCAGATGCGCGAGGTCGTAGCCGGTGAGGCAGCGGTTCAGCGGCGGGAAGCGCTCGGCGATGAGCTGGCGCTCCTCCCGCGCGATGCCGTCGGCGACGCGGTGGATGGCGCCCGCCATGTCCTGCCGCCGCGTGACGCGCGCCAGCTCCTCGGGCGCCAGCTTGCGGCTTTCCCAGAGCGTGCCGTCCATCAGCACCACGGTGAGCGACAGCACGTGGTCGCGCGTCTTGCCGTAGAGGCAGGAGCCCTGGCCGCAGGCGTCGGTGGAGATCATGCCGCCCATGGTGGCGCGGTTGCTGGTGGAGCACTCGGGCGCGAAGAACAGGCCGAGCGGCTTCAGCGCCGCGTTCAGCGCGTCCTTCACCAGGCCGGGCTCGACCCGCACCCAGCCCTCGGCCGCGTTGACCTCCAGGATGCGCGTCATGTGGCGCGAGACATCGACGACGATGCCGTCGGTCAGCGACTGGCCGTTGGTGCCGGTGCCGCCGCCGCGCGGCGCGAGGGCGACGCCGTGGAAGCGCGGATCGGCGGCGACGCGGGCGATGCGCCGCAGATCCTCCGCCCCGCGCGGATAGACCACGGCCTGCGGCAGGCGCTGGTAGATGGAGTTGTCGGTCGCCATGACCACGCGGTCGGCGTCGCCGGGCGCGATGTCGCCGCCGAAGCCCCGCAGCCGCAACTCGTCCAGGAAGGCCCGGGAAGGCTGGGCCGGGGACGGCAGGTCAGTCAGGCGGGGAATCATCGGGCAGGCGGCCTTTCCTGGAGCACCGGGGAGGCAGGGGGCAGATCCCCCTCCCCGGTCCTGTCATCTGCCCCCGGAAGGCCGAAAAGGAAAGGGGGCCAGGCCCTTACTCACCCTTCCACTGCGGCTGGCGCTTGTTCAGGAAGGCGTCCATGCCCTCGCGGAAGTCCTGGCTCATGTAGCACATCAGCACCAGGTCGCGGCCCTCCTCGGAGGAGATCTGCGGGCGCAGCCGCGCGATCGCCTCCTTGGTGGCGCGCAGGGTCAGCGGCGCGTTGCCGGCGATGGTGCGGGCCAGCTCCAGGGCGCGGGCGGCGAGATCGCCACCTTCCGGCACCACCTCGTGCAGCAGGCCGATCTCCTTGGCCTCCTGCGCGTCCAGCAGCCGGGCGGTGAAGATCATCTCCTTGGTGCGGGATGGGCCGATCAGCGCCACCAGCCGCGAGAAGGCGCCCATGGAGAGGATGTTGCCGAGCGTGCGCGCGATCGGGAAGCCGAAGCGGGAATGCGCGGCGCCGACGCGGATGTCGCAGGAGGCGGCGATGGCGCCGCCGCCACCCGTGCAGGCGCCGTTGATCGCCGCGATGATGGGCTTCGGGCAGCTCTCCAGCGTGGCGACGATGCGGCCGATGCGCTCCTCATACTGGATCGCGTCCTCCGGGGTCTTGAAGGCGCGGAACTGGTTGATGTCGGTGCCGGCGGCGAAGGCCTTGTCGCCGGCGCCGGTCAGGATGACGGCGCGGACCGACTTGTCCTCCGCGACCTCCTGGCAGAAGGCGCCGAGCCGCTCGTACATGGCGAAGGTGAAGGCATTGCGCGCCTGGGGACGGTTGAAGGTGACGCGGGCGATCCCTCCCTCCAGCCTCTCGAACAGGATATCGTCGTTCTCGCTCATGCCTCGGGCCTCCTCGGACCGGCCGGCGGGAGACCGGCCTTTCCAGCGGTCTTAGGATGGCATGGCAGGCGTGTAAACAATCAACAACCGACACTTCCGGGGCCGTTCATCGAAACTTCATTCGACCCCCCTGCCCCAAGCGCGCCGTCCCGGCTAGTTCAGCCCTCGCCCGACACCGCCCCTTCCCCAAGGAGATCCCCCGCATGCGGCGCGCCGGCTTCCTGGCCCTCGGCCTCTCCGCCCTTCTGTCGTCCCTGTCGCCGGCCGCCCCGGCCGCGGCCGAGCCGGCGGGCAGCCTGGTCCTCTACACCAGCCAGCTCGAGGAGGACGCCGCCCGCACCTCCGAGGCCTTCCGCAGGCACTACCCGAAGGTGACGGTCGAGTGGATCCGGGGCGGCACCAACCAGATCATGCCCCGGCTGCGCGCCGAGCTCGCCGCCGGCGCGCCCCGCGCCGACGTGCTGCTGCTGGCCGACAGCCTGACCTTCGAGGGGCTGAAGCAGGAGGGGCTGCTGCGCCCCAGCCCCGAGGTCGGGACCGGCGGCGTGCCGGCGGAGTTGATCGACACCGGGCGGCAGTATTTCGGCACCAAGCTGATGACGACCGGCATCGTCATGAACACCCGCGCGCCCTTCACGCCGAAGCGCTGGTCCGACCTGCTGCGCCCGGAGGCCCGGGGCCTCACCGCCATGCCCTCGCCCAGCGTCTCCGGCGCCGCCGCCATTCATGTGCAGGCCCTGGCCGCGGCGCCCGGCCTCGGCTGGGAGTTCTGGGAGAAGCTGGCCGGCGCCGGCGTGCAGCCGCGCGGCGGCAATGGCGCGGTGATGCAGGCCGTGGCCAGCGGCGAGCGGGCCTTCGGCATGGTGGTGGACTACATGCCGATCCGCGAGGCGGCGAAGGGCGCGCCGGTGCGCTTCATCGTGCCGGAGGACGGGGTCAGCGCCATCACGGAGCCGGCGGCGATCCTGAAGTCCAGCCGCAACCCCGAGGCCGCCATCGCCTTCGTCACCTTCCTGCTCTCCCGCGAGGGCCAGGAGCTGGCGGCCGCCCAGGGCTTCCTGCCGGCCGATCCCGCCGTCGCGCCGCCCGCCGGCTTCCCGGACCGCAAGGGCCTGACCCTGCTGCCGCTCGACAGCGCCCGCGCCGCCGCCGAGAGCGGCCAGGACCTGAAGCGCTTCAGCGGGCTGGTCGGCCAGTAGGGCTTGCCGGGGAACGCCGTGAGCCCGGCGGCGCCGGGGCGCCTCGCCGGCCTGCCGCCGCTGGCCTGGCTCGGCCTGGCCTGGCTGGCGGCCATCGGCCTGGCGCCGGCGCTCCGCCTGCTCGCCGAGGCGCTGGGCAGCGATCCGCGTCCGCTGCTCGCCGATGCCGCCATCTGGCGCGCCGTCTGGCGCAGCCTGCTGGTGGCGGGCGGCGCGGCGCTGCTGGCCGCCGCCATCGGCACGCTTCAAGCCGGGCTCCTGCTGCTGCGCGCGCTGCCCGGGCGGCGGCTGCTGCTCTTCCTCTGCATCCTGCCGCTCCTGGTGCCGCCGCAGATCCTGGCCCTGTCCTTCATCCAGCTGGGCGGCCCCGCCTCGCCGCTGCTGCTGGCCCTCGGGCTGGCGCCGCCGCTCGGCACGCCGAACCCCTTCTACGGGCCGGGCGGCATGATGCTGCTGCTCGGCATCCAGGGCGCGCCGCTGGTGCTGCTGGCGGTCGCGGCCATGGCGCGGCGGTTGCCGGACGAGCTGATGGTCGCCGCCCGCGGGCTCGGGGCCGCGCCGCGCGTGGCGCTGCGCCGCGTCGCCTGGCCGCTGCTGGCGCCGGGCCTGGCGGCCGGGGCGGGGCTGGCCTTCGTCGCCGCGCTGGGCAATTTCGGCGTCGCCGCCCTGCTCGGCATCCCGGGCCGCTACCCGCTGCTGACCGTGCTGATCTGGCAGCGCCTCTCGGCCACCGGACCTGCGGCGCTGTCCGAGGTGTCCTGGCTCTCCCTGCTGCTGGCGCTGCTGGCGGTGCCGGGGCTGGCGGCGCAGTTCTGGGCCGGGCGCCGGTCGGGCTTCGAGGCCGGACGCGCCTTCCGCCCGCTGCCGGCGGGCCGGGGACACCGCGTGGCGTTGCTGCCGCTCGTGCTTTATCTCCTGCTGGTCCTGGCGCTGCCGCTGGGCGCGCTGCTGGCCACGGCGCTGGTGCCGGCCATGGGAGTTCCGCTCACCGCCCAGAGCCTGACCCTGCGGCACTTCGCGGCGATGCTGGCGCCGGGCGCGCAGACCCTGGCGGCACTGGGCCATTCGCTGCTGCTGGCCTGCGGGGCGGCGGCCATCCTCTGCCTCGCCGCGCTTCCCGTCGCGCTCGCCCTGCGCCATCCCGTGCTGCGCTGGGCGGCCACCGGCACCGACCTGTCCTACGCCCTGCCGGGCGCCTGCACCGCCGTCTCCGTCATCCTGCTGGTGCTGACGCTGCCCGGCGGCGGTCTCGTCTACGGCACGCTGGGGCTGATCCTCTTCGCCTATCTGGCGCGCTTCCAGGCACTGGCGCTGCGGCCCGTGGCGGCCGCCGCGGCGCGGCTCGACCCGATGCTGGAGCGCGCGGCCAGCAGCCTCGGCGCCGGCGGATGGGCGCGGCTCCGGCGCATCCATCTGCCGGCCCTTTCCCCCGCCCTGATGGCGGGCGCCATCCTGGTGGCGCTGCTGGCGGTGAACGAGGTGACGGTCAGCGCGCTGCTGTACGGGCCGGGCAGCCGCACGCTCGGCGTGCTGGTCTTCAATCTGCAGGATGCGGGACAGACGCCGCAGGCGGCGGCGGTGTCCTGCCTCTCCCTGGTGCTGGTGGCGGGGTTGATGGGCGCGGCCAGCCTGCTCGGGCGCCGCCTGCCGCCGGGAACCCTGCCCTGGCGGCCGTAAGTCGCGCGGGACAACCGGCGAAAGGGGGTGTTACACAGCCAGCATCCATCCACGGAGAATCCCATGGCTGTTTCCGGCTCGTCTCTCCAGCGCTACGCACCGGCGGCTCTGGCGGCACTGCGCATCATCGCGGCGCTGCTGTTCCTGGCGCATGGCACGCAGAAGATCCTCGGCTTCCCGCCGCCCTCCTCGCCCATGCCGGCCGCCTTCAGCCTGTTCTGGATTGGCGGGATCATCGAGATTGTCACCGGCGTGCTGATCGCGCTCGGCCTCTACACGCGCCCGGCGGCCTTCCTGGCCTCGGGCCAGATGGCCTATGCCTACTTCGCCTTCCACGCGCCGCGCAATTTCTTTCCGGCGCTGAACGGCGGCGATGCCGCCATCCTGTTCTGCTTCATCTTCCTCTATCTGGTCTTCGCCGGAGCCGGCGCCTTCAGCCTCGACGGCAACCGCCGCTGAGGGCCGGCATCCCCCCTCCGACACGAGGGGGGATGTTCCGCCGTCAGGCCAGTTCGAGATCCAGCGCGTAGCCGGCGCTGCGGACCGTGCGGATCACGTCCGCCTCGCCCTCGCCGTTCACCGCCTTGCGCAGCCGCCGGATATGCACGTCCACCGTGCGCGGCTCGACATGGATGTCGCGGCCCCAGACGGCATCGAGCAGCTGCTCGCGCGAGAAGACCCGCCCCGGATGCTGCAGGAAGAACTCCAGCAGCCGGTATTCGGTGGGGCCCAAGTGCAGCGACCGCCCGTTGCGGGTCACGCGGTGGGAATCCTGGTCCATCGTGATGTCGTGCCAGGCGAGCATGCCCTTGGTGGCGACGCCGCCGGAGCGGCGCAGCAGCGCCCGGATGCGCGCCAGCAGCGCGTCCATCACGAAGGGCTTGGCGATGTAGTCGTCGGCGCCGGTATCGAGCGCCCGCACCGCGTCCTGGTCCTCCGTGCGGGCGGTGACCATGATGATCGGCATGTTGCGCGTATCGGGGCGCCGGCGGAGCTGGCGGCAGACCTCGAGGCCGGACAGCGCCGGCAGCATCCAGTCCAGCAGCACCAGATCCGGCGGCGCCTCGGCCACGCGCATCAGCGCCTCCTGGCCATCGGCGGCCTCGTCCACCAGGAAGCCCTGCTTCTCCAGATTGTAGCGCAGCAGCGTCAGCAGCGGCGCCTCGTCCTCGACCACCAGGATGGTGGGACGCGCCATGCCGGTGTTGGGCTCGGCCATGATCAGATCTTTCCTCGCTCTGTCAGGCCGGCGGGCGGACGACAGTGTAGGCTGAGGAGTCCGACTTCGGCCGGTCCTCCGGCAGGGTATGGCCGAGCACGGCGTAGTGCACGGTCTCGGCGATGTTCGTCGCGTGGTCGCCGATGCGCTCGAAGTTCTTGGCGATGAACAGCAGGTGGGTGGCCGCGGTGATGTTGCGCGGATCCTCCATCATGTGCGTCAGCATCTCGCGGAAGATGCCGTTGTAGATGTCGTCCACCGGCGCGTCGGCCGCCCAGACGCGCTCGGCCGCAGCGGCGTCCTCCTTCACCAGCGCGTCGATCGCCTCCTTCAGGTTCTCCTGCACCAGCTTGGCCATCCACTGGAAGCCGTTCAGGCTGCCCAGCTGCGGCTGCTGCGAGACGACGATGGCGCGCTTGGCGGCGTTGCGGGCGTAGTCGCCGATGCGCTCGATGTCGGTCGAGACCTTCATGGCGGCGACGATCAGCCGCAGGTCGGCCGCCATCGGCTGCCGCAGGGCCAGCAGGCGGACGCAGAAGTTCTCGATCTCGCGCTCCAGCGCGTCGATCTCGCCATCCCGGCCGATCACGGTGGTGGCCTGCTCCACATCGCGGCGGATCAGGGCGGAGGCGGCGTCCGCGACCTGGCGCTCGGCCAGGCCGCCCATGCGCGCCACCAGCTCGCGCAGCCGCTTGAGCTGCTCCTCGTAGGATCGCACGATATGCTCGTTGGGCATCGTCCTGATGACCTCGCTCAGCCGAACCGGCCGGTGATGTATTCCTGGGTCTTCTTCTGCTTCGGCGCGGTGAACATCTCCTCCGCCGGAGCCACCTCGATGAGTTCGCCGAGGTAGAAGAACGCCACCTGATCGGCGCAGCGCGCCGCCTGCTGCATGTTGTGCGTGACGATGGCGATGGTGAAGTCGCGCTTCAGCTCGTCGATCAGCTCCTCGATCTTCAACGTGCTGATCGGATCGAGCGCCGAGGTCGGCTCGTCGAGCAGGATGACCTCCGGCCGCACGGCGATGGTGCGGGCGATGCAGAGGCGCTGCTGCTGGCCGCCCGAGAGGCCCATGGCGCTGGTGTTCAGCCGGTCCTTGACCTCGCCCCAGATGGCGGCGCGGGTCAGCGCCCATTCCACCCGCTCATCCATCTGCGACCGGGACAGCTTCTCGTGCAGGCGGATGCCGAAGGCGATGTTCTCATAGATGGTCATCGGGAAGGGCGTGGGCTTCTGGAACACCATGCCGATCCGCGAGCGGAGCGCGTTGATATCGATGTCGGTGTCGAGGATGTTCTTGCCGTCGAGCAGAACCTCGCCCGTGGCGCGCTGGCCCGGATAGAGGCTGTACATGCGGTTCAGCACCCGCAGCAGGGTGGACTTGCCGCAGCCCGAGGGCCCGATCATGCCGGTCACCTGCCGGTCGGGCAGGTCGAAGTCGATCCCCTTCAGCGCCTTGTTGGCGCCGTAGTAGAAATCGAGGTTGCGGACCGCGATGCGGGGCTCGTTCAGCGGGGCGTGCGAGCGGGCGTGCAGCTTGCCGGTCTCGGTCTGGGTCTGGGTCTGGGTCATGGAGGCGCTCATATGCGGTTCCTCACTTCCTGCGCAGCAGGCTGCGCGCCACGATGTTGAGCCCGAGCACGCCGAGCGTGATGATGAGGGCGCCGGCCCAGGCCAGCGCGATCCAGTCCGGATAGGGCGAGCCGGCATAGGCGTAGATGGTCAGCGGCAGGCTCGACATCGGGCCGGACAGGCTGAGCGACCAGTTCAGGTTTCCAAGCGAGGTGAAGAGCAGCGGCGCCGTCTCGCCCGCCACCCGCGCCACCGCCAGCAGCACGCCGGTGACGATGCCGCTCGCCGCCGCGCGCCAGCAGACCATGGTCACCATCTTCCACTTCGGCGCGCCGAGGCCGATCACGGCCTCGCGCAGCGTGTCCGGCAGTAGGCGCAGCATATCCTCGGTGGTGCGGACGACGATGGGAATGACGATGATGGCCAGCGCCACCGAGCCGGCCCAGCCCGAGAAGCCGCCGAAGGGCACCACCAGGATCTGGTAGACGAAGAGGCCGATCAGGATCGAGGGCGCGGAGAGCAGGATGTCGGAGACGAAGCGAACCGCGTTGGCCAGCGGCGAGGACTTCGAATACTCCGCCAGGTAGGTGCCGACCAGAAGGCCGATGGGCGTGCCGATGACGGTGCCGATGACGGTCTGGATCAGGCTGCCGACGATGGCGTTGAGCAGCCCCCCCTCCGAGCCCGGCGGCGCCGTGACGCGGGTGAAGACCCCGAGCGACAGGGCGGAGAAGCCGTTCCAGAACAGCGTGGCCAGGATCGAGAAGAGCAGCAGGAGGCCGAGGCCGGTGGCGCCGTAGCAGGCGTACTTGACGGCCTTGGCGACGCGGCGGCGGCGGCGGCCCAGGGCCTCCGCGACGCGCATGTCCTTGGCCGGGCCGCTGCCGGAGGCAACCTCCAGGGTCGGGTTGGACGCGCTCATGGTTTCAACCCTTCAGCCGCGGACGCAACAGGAAGCGCGAGGCGGCCAGCACGATGAAGGAGATGACGAAGAGGATGAAGCCGAGCCCGAGCAGGGCGGAGAGCTTCAGGCTGCCCATCTGGCTTTCGCCGAACTCCAGCGCGATCAGCGAGGCGATGGTGTTGCCCGGCCCGAAGAGGCTGGTGGAGATGCGGTTGGCGTTGCCGATGACGAAGGTCACCGCCATCGTCTCCCCCAGGGCCCGGCCGAGGCCGAGCATGATGCCGCCGACCACCGAGATGCGGGTATAGGGCAGCACGACATTGCGCACGACCTCCCACTGGGTGCAGCCGAGGCCGTAGGCGCTCTCCTTGTAGACCGGGGGCACGGTGTTGAAGACGTCGCGCATCGTCGCCGCGATGAAGGGCAGCACCATGATGGCCAGGATCAGCGCCGCCGTCAGGATGCCGGTGCCGAAGGGCGGGCCGGCGAAGAGCGCGCCGATCAGCGGCAGCTCGCCCAGCGTGTCGATGGCGAAGGGCTGCACGTACTGCGACATGAAGGGGACGATCAGGAAGAAGCCCCACATGCCGAAGATGATGGACGGCACCGCCGCCAGCAGCTCGACCGCCGTGCCCACCGGGCCGCGGAGCCAGGGCGGCGCCAGCTCGGTCAGGTAGAAGGCGACGCCGAAGGCCAGCGGCACGGCCATTAGCAGGGCCAGCACCGCGGTCACCACGGTGCCGTAGACGGAGACGCCGGCGCCGAAGACCTCCTGCACCGGATCCCAGTCCGTGCCGGTGACGAAGCCCGCGCCGAAGGCGCGGAAGGCCTGCAGCCCACCCCAGAACAGCTCCAGGATGATGGCGCCGAGAAGGACCAGGACCAGCACCCCGGCGGCCCGGCAGGCGATCGCGAAGATGGCGTCGCCCGTCGCGCCGGATCCACCTCCGCGGCGCAGGCCGGGACGTGGATCGGGGGCGGCGCCCGTCTCGAGGGGAAGGGTGGCTGCTTGCTGCACGATCAGACTCCGGAAGCTCGGCATGCCCGGCGCCGCGCGGCCCTGGCCGTTCGGTGCGCGGGCAGCCTGCCAGGACGCCCAGGCTGACCGCCCGGGCGCCGCGCGTTCGTCACTTCGCCGGCCAGAGCGGCTTGCCGTCCACCTGCACCTGGGCCCAGGCGGCGCGCACCGCCTCCTCGACCTTCTCCGGCAGCGGGATGTAGTCCAGCTCCCGGGCGGCGGCATCGCCGTCGCGATAGGCCCAGTCGAAGAACTTCATCACGTTCTGCGCCCGGGTCGCGTCCTGCGGGTTCTTCGGCAGCAGGATGAAGGTCGGCGAGACGATCGGCCAGGACTTCTCGCCCTCGGTGTTCACCAGGTTGGCGGCGAAGTTCGGCGTGCTCCAGTCGGCGTTGGACGCGGCGGCCTCGAAGGCCTCGCTGTTCGGCACCACGAACTGGCCGGCCTTGTTGCGCAGCTGGGTGGTGACGAGCTTGTTCTGCGCCGCATAGGCGTGCTCGACATAGCCGATGGCGCCGCGGACGTTGCGCACCGTGCCGGCCACGCCCTCATTGCCGCGGGCACCCGTGCCGGCCGGCCAGCGCACCGAGGTGCCCACGCCGACGCGGTCCTTGAACTCGGGCGAGACGGCGGAGAGGTAGGAGACCCAGACATAGGTCGTGCCGGAGCCGTCGGCGCGGTAGACCGGAGCGATGGCGAGGTTGGGCAGCTCGACGCCCGGGTTCAGCTCGACCAGGCGGGGGTCGTTCCACTTGCTGATCTTGCCGAGGTAGATGTCCGAGATCACCTCGCCGGTCAGGCGCAGCTTGTGGTCCTCGACGCCCGGGATGTTCACGATCGCGGTCAGGCTGCCCATGGTGGAGGGGAACTGCAGCAGCTTATGCTCGGCGAGCTCCTCGGCCTTCATCGGCGCGTCGGAGGCGCCGAAATCGACCGTGCGGTTGCGGATCTGCGTCTGCCCCGCGCCCGAGCCGACCGACTGGTAGTTGAGCTGCAGCCCGATGGCCTCACGCGCCGCGGCACCCCACTTCTGGTACAGCGGATTGGGGAAGCTCGCGCCTGCGCCCGTGATGGAAGCCTGCTGGGCGTTCGCCGCCATGCTCACGCCGATCGTCGCGACCAGGCCAGCGGCCAGGGCAAGAAGCCGATTGCTCACCATGTATCTCCGTCTTTTGGCGCCCATTGGGAGGGGCCGGTGCGGTGGCCGCCTTCTAGGCGCTGGCTGCGACCGTTGGATTGCAGATTTATGAAGCTTCGATGACAGACAAGCCCTTCCGGCCGACGGAACCGGGCCTCCACCGGGGCGGTGGAGATGGGATGGCATCGGGCAGCACTGTGGAACGATCCGGAAACCCCTGGCCCCTCCGGAACGTCATGCCTGGGCGCTCCGCGCGGAGCAGTCTCATCACGCGGAATTATTCCCGGAAATGGTCTGTTTTCGATATAAGTCTCCTATTCCTGCCTGAGCGGCACAGATCCGGACCAATCCACCCTTGATTCTCCTTTTCGCCCGCCTTCCCGCCGCCACCGGCGTGCTGGCCAGCCAGCTGACCGGGCTTGCCATCGGGGCGGGAACCACCGCTCTGCAGCATGTCTGGCCGGATCCGCCGGCCGTGGCTTCGCTCCTCCTGGTCGTGGGCGTCGCCCTGGCTGCGGTCATCGGGGGGCGCCCCGCCGGGCTGGCGGCACTTGCCGTCTATGCCCTGCAGGAAGCCTGGCTCGCCATGACGGGAACGGGAGGCGCGGAATGGCGGAACCTCGTGGCGCCGCTGCTCGCCGGCGGCTTCGCCGCCGCCCTGGGCGGCGAGTTCCGCGAGGTGCTCGATCGCGCCGCACCCCTGCGGGAGCAGCGGGACCGGGCCTGGACGCTGGGGAATCTCGGGGACTGGGCGTGGTCGCAGGAGGCCAATCGTCTCACCCTGTCACCCATCGCCTGGGCCCTGCTCGGCCGGGAGCCCGAGCCGGAGCCTTCCAGCATGCTCTGGCTGCACACCCACCTCCACCCCGACGACGTCGAGGGCTTCCGCCAGGCCATGCGCGCCGCCCTGGCCGATCCCGCGGGGCGTCTGGATCAGGAATTCCGCGTCATCCGGGCCGACGGGGGCATGCCCTGGCTCCGCATGCGCGGCGCGCGGACGAAGGAGGGCGAGCTGGCGGGCATCCTGCTCGACCGCGACGCGCTGCATCAGGCGCAGGAGGCCGCCCGCCTGGCCCAGCACCGGCAGGAGCGGCTGCATCACGAGCTGATCTACCGGGTCCGCAGCAACTTCCAGATGGTGACCAGCCTGCTGCGCCTGCAGTCCCGCCGCGCCACGCCGCCCCTGCGGCGGGCGCTGGAGGGGGCCGCCCAGCGCATCCAGGGGATGGGAAGCCTGCACGAGGCGCTCTATCGCGATGCCGATCTCGGGAAGGTCGATCTCCGCCGCTATCTGGGAGAAGTTGCCCGCAAGGCGGTCGAGGGAGAGGACGAGCGGATCCACCTGACGCTCGACATCGGCTCCTGTCAGGCACCGGCGGACCAGGCGCTGCTGCTGGGCCTGGCGATGACGCAGATTCTGGACAACGCCGTGCGCCACGGCTTCGCCGAGGGACGGCGGGGCACGATCACCGTGACGCTCACCGAGGAGCAGGGAGACTGCATCCTCACGATCTGCAATGACGGAGCGCCGTTCAACGAATTCGCCGCGCTCGGCGCGCAGGGCATCGGGATGGTCCTGGTGCAGTCCTGCGCCCAGCAGCTGGGCGGCCAGTTGCTTCTCGAGCGGCACCCGCGCAGCCGCTTCGCCATCCGCTTCCCCCGCGCCGCGCTCTCCCCGCCGGACTGAGGCCTCGCCGGGCGGCGAGGTCGTCCGGCGAGGCGTGAGGCGTGGCGGATCAGCCCGTCTTCGCCTTGCCGTCCTCCTCCTTCCCGTCGCCCTCCGGCGCGTCCCAGCCGACCGAATGGCCCGGGCTGGACTGGGCCGGCGGATCGCTCGCCGGGAAGGTATCTTCCAGGGCCTCCTCCAGCGACTCCTCGGCCGCCTTGCCCTGGGAGGGGCGCTTCCCGTCACCGGGCGGCGGCGAGGGTCGCTCGACGCCGGAAGGCTTGGATCCCGACATGGCGTATCTCCTCATCCTGTTGTCCGGGCCCGGCCGGAGCCGGGTCCCTGGACCAGCAACCCGACCCGGGCGGCGGGGTTGCATTCCGGACGGCGGCGGCGCGCCGGGCCAGGGGAGCCGAGGGAGACAGGCCAGCCATGCGAAGCGATCAGCCGGACGCGGAGACGAAGGGGGCCCGCCCCCTGCCCCCCGGGCGGCTGCTGGAGACGGCGCTCTACGTGCGGGACATGGCGGCGGCGCGGCGTTTCTACGAGAGCGTCATCGGTCTGCAACCGCTGTTGGCCAGCCCGATCTTCTGCGCCCTGGGGATCGGCCCCGGCGTGTTGCTCCTCTTCCTGCGGGGCGGAAGCGCGGAGCCGGCCAGGACGCCGGGCGGCACCATTCCGGGCCATGATGCCGAGGGCCGGCAGCACATCGCCTTCCAGGTCCCCGGCGAGGCGCTGCGGAGCTGGGAGGACTGGCTGACCGGCCGGGACATCGCCATCGAGGGCCGGGTGTCCTGGCCGCGCGGCGGGCACAGCATCTTCCTGCGCGACCCGGACGGGCACCTCATCGAATTCGCCACCCCGGGCCTCTGGCCGAATCGCTGAGCCGGGCCGGCGCCTTCGCCGGATCGTCATTCCCCTGCCATTCTACTGTCCCGGATCGGCGGCTAAGCGGACCTCGGCCTGTCACAGGAACGTGCCGATGACCGATGCCCTGCCCCTCTCCACCACGACGGGATCGCCGGACCGCCAGAGCACCGGAGCGCCGCCCCGCGCGGCCGGGGCCGGTCTCTTCCTGCGCCGCTGGCTGGCCAATCCGTTGCAGATGGGGTCGGTGGTGCCGTCCTCGCCCAGCCTGTGCCGGCGCATCGCGGCGCTGACTCGCTGGGCGCCGGGGGAGTATGTGGTGGAGCTGGGCGCCGGCACCGGCGTGCTCTCCCGGACACTGCTGGAGCGGGGCCTGCCGGCCGACAGGCTGCTGCCGGTCGAGATCGTTCCCGCCATGGCCACGCATCTGCGCGCCACCCTTCCCGGCGTGCCGGTGATCGAGGGCGATGCCTTCGACCTGCGCGGCGCCCTGCCGGAGGCCGCGCGGGGCCGCATCGGGACGGTGATCTGCGGCATTCCCCTGGTGCTGCTGCCGCTGGAACGGCAGCGCCGCTTCCTGGAGAGCGTCGAGGCGGTGGCGCCGGGGCGCGGCTTCCTGCTCTATACCTATTGCATCACCTCGCCGTTGCCCTGGCGCAAGCTCGGCCTGTCGGCGCGGCGGGAGGCCTGGACGCCGAGGAACTTTCCCCCGGCCAGCGTCTGGCGCTACGCGCCGGCCTGAAACGGCGCGAGCTGGGCGCGGAACTGGCGGGCGCTGGCGGACCAGGAGAAATCCTCCGCCCGGCGCCGGCAGGCCTCGCGGTCGGCGCCCAGCGCCGCCAGGCAGGCGCTGCGCAGATCCTCGGCCACGGCGCCGACCACGCCATCGGCGCCCTGCAGGATGGCGAGCGGGCCGGGTTGCGGCAGCGCGGCCACCGGCGTGCCGCAGGCCAGCGCCTCGAGCAGCACCAGGCCGAAGGTGTCGGTGCGGGAGGGAAACACCAGCACATCGGCCGCGGCATAGGCCGCCGCCAGCGCCTCGCGGTGCAGGAAGCCGGTGAAGCGCGCCCGCGGGAAGCCCTGCTCCAGCGCCGCGCGCTCCGGCCCGTCCCCCACGACGAGCTTGCTGCCCGGCAGATCCAGGCCGAGGAAGTCGCGCACCCCCTTCTCCGCGGCCAGCCGGCCGGCGCAGAGGAAGATCGGGCGCGGCAGGTCGGGGAAGGCGTCCCGCGCGCCGGGGCGGAACAGCGCCGTGTCCACCCCGCGCGACCAGTGGCTGAGATGGCGGAAGCCCTGCGTCTTCAGCTCGCGGCGCAAGGCCTCGGTCGCCACCATCGTGGTCGCAGCGGGGGCATGGAAACGGCGCAGCAGGGGCCAGGACAGACGCGGCGACAGGCCGAAGCGCGCCCGCAGGTAGTCCGGGAAGCGGGTGTGGAAGGCGGTGGTGAAGGACCAGCCCCAACGGCGGCAGAGGGCGCGCATGGCCCAGCCCAGCGGCCCCTCCGTCGCGATATGCACCGCATCCGGCCGGAACGCGCGCGCCAGGCCGGCCAGGCGGCGGCGCGGCAGCAGCGCCAGCCGGATGGCGGGATCGCCCGGCGCGGGCCAGCTGGGAAAGCGATCCGGGCCGATCACCTCGACCACGTCCCCCTGCCGCCGCAGCGCCTCGCTGACCATGCCGAGCGTCCGCACGACGCCGTTCACCTGCGGCGTCCAGGCATCCGAGACGATCAGCAGGCGCATCTCAGCCCTCGGCCACCGGCAGGGAGGCCTGGGGATGGGGCGCCGGCGGGATCAGGGCGACGGGGGCGGCGACGGGGGCGGCATGGCGCCGCCGCTGTTCGGCGGCCCAGTCGATCAGCTCGAAGCGCCCGTCCGCATGCTCGGCGAGCGCGGTGCAGCTCTCCACCCAGTCGCCATCGTTCATGTAGGTGACACCGTGCACCTGCCGCATCTCGGCATGGTGGATATGGCCGCAGATGACGCCGTCCAGGTCGCGCCGCCGCGCCTCCTCGGCCAGTGCCTCCTCGAACCGATCGATCGCCTTGACCGCTTCCTTCACCTGAAGCTTCAGCCATTGCGACAGCGACCAGTAGGGATAGCCGAGGCGCCGGCGCACCGCGTTGAACCAGCGGTTCAGGCGCAGCGCGGCGTCGTAGGCCCAGTCGCCCAGATGCGCGAGCAGGGTCGCGTAGCGCACCACGCTGTCGAACTCGTCGCCGTGCATGACGAGGAAGCGCCGGCCATCGGCCGCCTCGTGCACCGCCTCGCGCACCAGCGAGACGCCGGCGATGACGAATTCCGGCCCGGCCCAGTCGCGGAAGACCTCGTCATGATTGCCGGGGATATAGGTGACGCGGGTGCCGCTCCGCGCCATGGCCAGGATGCGGCGGATCACCTGGTCATGCACCGGGTCCCAGTACCAGGAGCGGCGCAGGCGCCATCCATCGACGATATCGCCCACCAGGTAGAGCTGCTCGCACTCCACCTGCCGCAGGAAGTCCAGCAGCAGGTCGGCGCGGCAGCCCCGCATGCCGAGATGCGTGTCGGAGAGGAAGATCGCGCGGTAGCGGCGCGGGGCGAGGATCGGTGCCATGGCCGGCTTCCCTTCAGCTGGCCCCTTCCCCCGCGCGGCGAGTCCGTGGGGAGCAGGAACGTTGCGTGCGGGAAGCCCTTAGCCGAGAGCTGCGACGGTACCGTGTCCGCAATGTTGCAGGGAGTTGACGATCGTTGCGTAGCCGACGGGCCAGGCTGTTCAACCGGATGGCGTGAACGGGCCGCCCAGCACATAGAGGCAGTCGCCGCGCAGGGTCCGGCCGGGCTGCCGCTTGCAGAGCACGAAGCCGTCGCGCGCGAAGACCGCCTCGGCCGGCGGCGCCCAGGGCGTCTCGGGCGTGTGGATGCGCGCCGCCGGCTGGCCGGCCCGCACCGTCTCGCCCGGCTCCGCCAGCGGCTCGAAGACACCGCCTTCCGGCGCATAGACGAAATGGTCCTGCCCGCCGAGGCCGTAGATCCGCGTCTCCTCCGCCGGCTCGCGCTCCGTCTCCGGCAGGATGCCGAGATGGACCAGGAGGTTGCGCACGCCGCGCCGGGCGATGGCCAGGCCCTCGGCCGAGACGGCGCCGGCGCCGCCCAGCTCGGTGCCCAGGGTGACGATGCCGCGCCGCTCGGCGACACCGCCCAGGGTGAGGTTGCCGCCCTGCCCCTGCGCCCTTCCCTGCACATAGCCGAGCGGCGCGCCGAAGGCCCGGAGCGCGGCGATCTGGCGGCGGAAGAGGTCCGGATCGGCGACGTGATTGGTCAGGGAGCAGGGCGTGTAGAGCAGCGAGGAGCCGCCGGAGTGCAGGTCGCAGACCAGATCGGCGCGCGGGATCAGCTCGCTGCTGATGAAGTAGGCGATCTGCTCGGTGACGCTGCCATCGGGATCGCCGGGGAAGATGCGGTTGAGGTTGAGGTTGTCCACCGGCGAGACGCGGTTGCCGGCCAGCGCCGCCGGATAGTTCGCCGTCGGCAGGATGATGACGCGGCCGCGGATCCGCTCCGGATCGAGCGACTGCGCCAGCCCGCAGAGCGCCAGCTGCCCCTCGTACTCGTCGCCGTGATTGCCCGAGACGAAGAGCGCCGTCGGCCCCTCGCCGTTGCGGAGCACCACGATCGGGATGGGCAGGAAGCCATAGGCGGAGACGTGCGAGGAGTGGAACAGGCGCAGGAATCCGGTCTGCCTCCCGTCGCGGTCGAAGTCCACATCGCAGAGAACGCGGCTCTTTCTGGTCTCGGACATGCTTCCCCCGGGAGGTCAGTGCGTCGGTGCGTGCAGGTGGCAGGCAGCGAAATGCCCCGGCCGGATCTCGGCCAGCGGCGGCGACACCTGCCGGCAGACCGCCATGACGTGCGGGCATCGCGTGTGGAAGCGGCAGCCGGGCGGCGGGTTGATCGGGCTCGGCAGGTCCCCCGAGACCTTCGCCCGCCCGGCCCGGCGGGCGGCGCGGCCGGCCGGATGCGGCGTCGGCACGGCGGCGATCAGCGCCTGGGTATAGGGATGCAGCGGCGTGTCATAGATCGCGGCCTTCGGCGCCAGTTCGACGACGCGGCCGAGGTACATCACCGCCACCCGGTCCGAGATATGCCGCACCACCGAGAGGTCATGCGCGATGAACAGGTAGGTCAGCCCCATCTCGCGCTGCAGGTCCTGCAGCAGATTGACGATCTGCGCCTGCACCGAGACATCCAGCGCCGAGACCGCCTCGTCGCAGACGATGAAGCTCGGGTTCAGCACCAGGGCGCGGGCGATGCCGACGCGCTGCCGCTGCCCGCCGGAGAACTCGTGCGGGTAGCGCATCGCCGCGCGGGCCGGCAGGCCGACCTTCTCCAGCATCTCCCCCACCCGCGCCCGCGCCGCCGCATCGGCCTTCGCGCCGTGGATCAGAAGCGGCTCCATGATGATGTCCTCCACCGTCATGCGCGGGTTCAGCGCGCCATAGGGGTCCTGGAAGACGATCTGCATGGAGCGGCGCTTCTCGCGCAGCACGCGCGGCGGCAGGCCGCTGATATCCGCGCCGTCGAAGAGAACCTGGCCGTCGGAGGGCTCCATCAGCCGGATCAGCAGCCGGCCGAGGGTGGACTTGCCGCAGCCGGACTCGCCGACCAGGCCCAGGGTCTCGCCTGGCATGATGCGGAGCGAGACCTCGTCCACGGCGCGCAGCAGGCCGGTCGGCCGGCCGAGCCAGCCGCCACTGAGGGGGAAGTGCTTGGACAGTCCGGCGGCCTCGACCAGCGGCCGCGTCGCCGCGGAGGGGTGGGTGGCGAGGCTCATGGGGCGGCGATCTCCGGCACCCGGATACAGGCGGCGCGGTGCGAGGGCGCATAATCGGCGAGCGGCGGGATGGCCTCGGCGCAGGCGGCCACCGCATGGCCGCAGCGCGGGCGGAAGCGGCATCCGCTCGGGCGCCGCGCCGGCTCGGGCAGGCTGCCGGGGATCGCGACCAGCCGGGGCCTGTCCTGCTCCAGCGAGGGCACGCAGTCGAGCAGGCCGCGCGTATAGGGATGCAGCGGCCGGTCGAAGAGCGTCGTCACCGGCGACTGCTCGACGATGCGGCCGGCATACATCACCATGACCCGGTCCGCGGTCTCCGCCACCACGCCCATGTTGTGCGTGATGATCATGATGGCCATGCCGAACTCGTCGCGCAGATCCATCAGCAGGTCGAGGATCTGGGCCTGGATGGTCACGTCGAGCGCCGTCGTCGGCTCGTCGGCGATCAGCAGCTTCGGGTTGCAGGCCAGCGCCATGGCGATCATCACGCGCTGCCGCTGCCCGCCCGAGAGCTGGTGCGGATAGTCGTCCATCCGCCGCGCGGCGGAGGGGATGCCGACCTTCTCCAGCATCCTCAGCGCGCGGTCGCGAAGCGCGCGGGGCGAGAGGCGCTCATGCGCGCGGATCGTCTCCATGATCTGCTCGCCGATGCGGAAGACCGGGTTCAGCGAGGTCATCGGCTCCTGGAAGATCATCGCGATGCCGGGGCCGCGCACCTTCTGCATCTGCCGCTCCGACAGGCCGGTCAGCTCCTGCCCGGCGAAGCGCACGGAGCCGGAGACGATGCGCGCCGGCGGGCGCGGCAGCAGCCCCATCACGGTCAGCGCGGTGACGCTCTTGCCGCTGCCGGACTCGCCGACGATGCCGAGGATCTCGCCCTCCTCCAGGGAGAAGGAGACATCCTCGATCGCCGTCACCTCGCCGCGCTCGGTGGCGAAGGCGGTGGTGAGGTTGCTGATCTCAAGGAGGCTCATTGCTGGATCCTGAGCCGGGGGTCGAGCACGTCGCGCAGCCCGTCGCCCAGCATGTTGAGACCGAGCACGGTGATCATCAGCGCCACGCCGGGGATGCAGATGATCCAGGGCGCGTCGCGCATGAAGTCCCGCCCCTCGGCCATGATGTTGCCCCAGGTCGGCGTCGGCGGCACGGCGCCGAGGCCGAGGAAGGAGAGCGTCGCCTCCGAGAGCACGGCATAGGCGAAGAGGAAGGAGAGCTGCACGATCATCGGCGCCATGGCGTTCGGCAGGATGTGATGCCGCAGGATGCGCCAGTGCCCGGCGCCCGCCGCCACCGCCGCCTGCACATACTCCATCTCCCGCAGCACGATGACCGAGGCGCGGACGATGCGCGCCGTGCGCGGGATATAGACGATGCCCAGCGCCAGGATGACGTTGAGGGTGGAGGGCCCCAGCATGGCGGTGACGCCGATGGCGAGCAGGATGGCGGGAAAGGCCATCAACGCGTCGTTGATGCGCATCAGGAGATTGTCGACGCGGCGGAAATAGCCGGCCAGCGCGCCGATCAGCGTGCCAAAGACTGCGTTCAGCGCCACGACGGAGAGGCCGATGATGACGGAGAGCTGCGCCCCCCAGACGGTGCGGGACCACAGGCTGCGGCCGAAATTGTCGGTGCCGAGGATGTAGTCGCCGCCCGGCGGCAGGAACTTGTTGCGCATCGCCAGCCGGTTCGGATTGGCCGTGGTGATCCAGGGCGCGAGCGCCCCCATCACCGCGATGATGCCGAAGAGGATCAGGCCGGTGACGAAGAGGCGGTGCCGGAACAGCCGGCGCAGCGTGGCCCAGGCCGGGCTGCGGCGCTTCGGCTCCGCCGCCGGCCCGGCGAGATCGACTTCCAGCGGCAGGGCTCCCGTCTCACTCATAGCGCACCCTCGGATCCAGGAAGGCATAGAGGACGTCGATGCCGATATTGACCAGCACCAGGAAGCCGGTGACCAGCAGCAGCCCGCCCTGCACCATCGGGTAGTCCCGGTTCAGCACCGCCTGCGTCAGCAGCTGGCCGATGCCGGGGATGGAGAAGATCGCCTCCGTCACCACGGCGCCCGAGATCAGCAGGCTGACGATGATGCCGACGACGGTGGTGATCGGGATCATCGCGTTGGACAGCGCGTGCCGGAAGATGATGCTGCGCTGGCTCAGCCCCTTGGCGCGCGCCGTGCGGATATAGTCCTGCCGCATCACCTCCAGCATGGTCGAGCGCGTGATGCGGGCGAGCAGCCCCGCCTGCAGCAGCGCCAGCGAGACGGCCGGCATGGTCGAGGTGCGGAACCAGCCCCAGGGGTCCTCCGTCAGCGGGATGTAGCCGCCGGTCGGCAGCCAGCCGAGATGCACCGCGAAGACGATGATCATGACCAGGCCGAGGAAGAAGCTCGGCAGCGAGATGCCGATCATGGCGAAGGCCATGGCCAGCTGGTCGATCACCGTGTTCTGCTTCAGCGCCGCCAGGATGCCCGCCAGCAGGCCGATCAGCAGCGTCAGCACCAGGGCATAGGCGGAGAGCGCGAGCGTGACCGGAAGCCGCTCCATGACGGAGGCGAAGACGCCGCGGCCGAGCAGGATCGAGCGGCCCAGATCGCCCTGCAGCAGGCCGCCGTACCAGTGGAGCAGCTGCGTCAGGAAAGGCTGGTCGAGCCCCAGGTCCTGGCGGATCTGCTGCACCTGCTGCGGCGTCGCCGAGAGGCCGGCGATGGCGGCGGCCGGATCGCCCGGGATCAGCCGCATCATGCCGAAGGTGATGAGGCTGACCAGGAGGAGCACCGGCACCGCACTGAGCAGCCGCCGCGCCACGACGCCGATCATGCCGCGGCGCCCCGGCGCGGCCCGGCGCGGCGTCCGCTCACTTGGCGATCCAGACGTTGCTGAAGCGCGGGATGCGGAAGGGCTTGAAGTTCTTCACGTTGGCCCGCACCGCCTGGACCTTGGTGAGCGAGCCGAAGGGATAGGCATAGGCCCGCTCCAGCACCAGCTTCTGCATCCGCGCGAAGGCGGCGTTGCGCTCGGCCTCGGTCGGCAGGTCGTTCATGTCGCGCCAGGCGGCCTCGACATCCGGGTCGCCCTTGTCGTCGCGCGGGCGGTAATTGGCGCCGGGCGAGGCCAGGAACTGCATCGTGGCCAGCGCGCCCAGCGCCGGCTGCGTGCCCCAGCCGCTGTGGAAGAAGTGCCACTCGGTGCTGTTGACCTTCTGCGACATCTGCACCGAGGTCGGCCAGTCCACCACGCGGAGCTGCGCGTTGATGCCCGCGGCCTGGAGTTGCTGCTGCATGACCAGCGCGGCATTGTACATGGCCGGATAGTCGCGATTGGTCAGGATGGTGATCGGCTCGCCCTTGTAGCCGGACTGCTTCAGCAGCGCCGCGGCCTTCTCGGGGTCGTTGATGTTGTAGGTCTCCTTGCCGGCGTCCGTGTAGGTCGGCTGGTTCGGATACTGGAAGCCGACGTTGAGCCGGTAGTTGCCGTCGGTCGCGGCATCCATCACGTCCTCGGCGCCGATCGCCGCCTGCACCGCCTTGCGGAAGTTCAGGTCACTGGTCGGCGCCTGCGCGGTGTTGGGCAGCGCGATCTGGATCCACCAGTTCTCCAGCGGCAGGATGGTGACGTTGCTGTCCTTATTCAGCGCCTCGACGGATTTGGTCGGGACATCCTCCACCCCCTGCAACTCGCCCGTCTCCAGCCCAGCGACGCGGGCCGAAGCCTCGGTGACGATGCGGAAGGTCACGCTGTCGAGGCAGGCCGCCTTGTAGCCGCCGAAGCCGGTGCGCTCCTCATAGGCCGTGTTCGGCTTGTACCCGTCATACCGCACCAGCTTCGCATGGCTGCCGGGGACGAATTCCGCGATGCGGAAGGGGCCGGTGCCGACCGGCCGGAGCTGCTGCGGCGGATCGTCCTTGTGCTCGGCGGGAATGATGACGATCGGCACGCTGAAGGAGGAGAGCGCCTCCAGGAAGGTCGGCTGCACGCGCGCCATCCGGATGACGAAGGTGGCGGCGTCCGGCGCCTCCCAGCCCTGCACGTTGTCGAGCGTGCTGCGTTGCAGGCCGATGCGCTTGTAGCGGTCGAAGGAGGCGGCGACATCGGCCGAGGTCATCGGCTTGCCGTTGTGGAAGCCGATGCCCTGGCGCAGCCTGAAGGTGTAGCTGAGACGGTCCGGCGCCTCCTCGACGCTCTCGGCCAGCTCGGCGATGACCTTGTTGTTCTCGTCGCGCGTCACCAGCGATTCGTAGATGTTCATCGCGATGTTGCGGGTGGAGATGGTGCTGGACGTCATCTGGTCCAGGCTGTTCACATTGGCTTCCTGGCCGAAGACCAGATCGCCGCCCCGGCTGGGGCAGGAGAAGGGCGCCGCCGCGGCCGGAGAAAGCGGCAGGGCGATGGCCGCCGCCAGCCCGCAGGACGCCAGGATGGAACGCTGCATCAGCATGATCCCCCGCTCGCTTGTTGTGATGTGAAGCCTCGCCGTGAAGCTTCAAATCAGCGGCTGGGGCCGTCAAGCCTCATTCTGGGGCAGTTCCTGCCGCATCGCAGCAAGAGTGGCCTGCAAACGATGCCGTTTGCCTGTCAAATCATCATCCTGACGCGGAGAAGCGCCGCACCACATTTTCCATCACCCGGCTGACCGGCCCTTCGAAACCCTCCCGCCAGAGCGAGCCGCAGAAGGTGATCGAGCCCACGGCGAAGACCGCGCCGCCGCCCGGCGTCTCGAACCAGGCGATCTCGCCGCGTTTCAGCGCCTCCGGTGTCTCGCCGCTGACCGTCGCCAGATGCGACAGCAGCTCCTCCGGCACGGTGACGAAGGAGGACGGCGGCTCCTCCGAGCGCGCCAGCACGACCGTGCCGGGCGGCGAGCCCAGGCTGGCATCCGCGCGGTCCAGCTCGAAGCCCGCGGCGCCGCCGCCTGAAAGCCCGTAATCGCCGAAGGTCTCTCCCTCGACACCCTCGAAGATCCAGGCATGCTCCGGCGCGTGGCTGGCCGGAAGGCGCCGGTAGCGCGTGCCCTCGAACAGGCCCTGGGCGGAGAAGCCGACACCGGCCAGGGCCTGCGGGGGCCGGCGGTTGCGGCGCCAGAGCCCGCCATACTGGCCGTCGAGCTGATGGTGGTACTCGCCCGGCTCCGCGGCCCAGGCGCGGATGCCGCCCTCGGCGCGGCGCAGCTCGATCATGCCCGGCAGCTCGGGCACGCAGGCGATGCGCCAGTAGAAGCCGTTGCCGCCCAGATACATCATGCGGCCGCCGCCGGCGGTGAAGGCCGCCAGGGCGTCGAGTGTCGGCGCCGTGTGATACTCGGGATGCGAGCCGGTCATCACCAGGCGGTAGGGTGCCAGCAGCGCCGCGCCCTCCTCGTGCAGATCCTCGTCGGTGACGATGTCGAAGGAGAAGCCCTTGTCCTCCAGCCAGGCGAGGATATGCGTGTCCGCCGGATAGTGCCGCAGGCCGGAGCCGCGCGCGTCGTTGAAGGTGAGGAAGCCGGGACGCATGGTCAGGATCGGCCGCAGCCGGGAGGAGAAGGCGATGCCGCTGCGGTCCGGGTGGCGGTTGTAGGTGGAGCGGCCATAGACCGGATAGTCGTCCGGATTGTGCGGATAGGCGCCCCACGCCGCCACCCGCGCCCGGTAGGCGGCATCCGCGTTGCCGCGCGCATGGTTCGCATAGGCCTGGTAGGTGAAGGTGGAGGCCAGGAAGACGATATCGGCCGTCGGCCCGCCGCGCGGCGGCAGCACGTAGAAGGGCAGCCAGTCCTCGCCGGCGCCGCAGCTCAGGTGCAGGGCGTAGGCGCCGCTGCGCAGATCCGGCGGGACGGTGAAGCGGAAGTCGGTCCGCCACCCGCAGTCGCCCAGGTCGTCGGCGTGGAAATGGATCGCGGCATAGTCCTCCGGCCGATGGCGCCAGCACATCTCGTCGCCGCTCCAGCGCGCGCCCACCACGGCGCGCGTCGGCACGTTCCGCAGGCTCCCATGGCAGGCCTGCGGGCCGATGTCGCTGACGCTCTGGGTGGGAATGCCCCGCGCGAAGTCCCACAGCGCCAGCACCCGCTCCGGCCGCCGCAGCGGCTCGGGCCAGCTCGTCCGCGCCCCGGCCAGCAGCGCCGGTTCCTCCAGTTTGCCGGTGAAATGCGCGCAGGGCTCCGCCGCGTCCTCGGCGGCGATCACCACCGGGCCGCCACCGCCGGGCGGCTGGAAGCCCTCCAGCGCGCCGCGCAGCGCGGCGACGCCGCCCGAGACCTCCGCCAGCGGCACCTGCCCCAGGTCGAAGCAGCCGGCATCGGCATCGAGGCTGAGCCAGAGACGGTACCAGCCGCGCTCGGCCAGCGGCACGCCGGTCGCGACCTCGCGCACCGTCGCGCCCTGGCGGAACCGCGCCACCGCGCCCTGAGCGCCGAGCCCGAGCGTCACCATGACATCGCCCTGCGCCTCGCTGATCAGCGCCGCGGTCCGGTCGGGGAGCACGGCCGCCCAGACCAGCACCGTCCAGGTCACCGGCCCGGGCCCGCGGCGCGGCCCGGACGGGATGACGGCGCAGGAGCCGGAGCGGACCGGCTGGTGCCGGCCCTGGAAGCCGGCGCTGAACCGGCCCGAGAGGTCCTCGAAGCGGAGGCCGGGCCCGGCGGGGTTCGGATCGCCGCTGATGACGCGCAGCAGGCGCGCGCGGTAGGGCTCGCCGGAGGGGACGCTCACCTGGACCGCGAAGGTCTCGCCCGGGCGGCGCGAGAAGCGGTCGAGATAGCCGGTGATCGGCAGCTCGCGTGGCGCCGTCATGCGCCGTGGCCTCGGGGCTGGTCGGCGCGGCGGGGAGATGCGGACATGCGGTTCGCTCCGGCAGGACGAGACGAAGGGCAAGTCTACTCGCCGCCCCGCCGCCGCAAAGCCCTTCCGCCGGCCGCGAACTTCGATTTGCCCGGAAGCGAAGTCGGCGACGGGCCGGTGAAAGTGCTTGGTCTCCCGGCGGGACCGGTGCAAGCTGCGACGCGGCACGAGGCGAACGGAGCGGGCGGATGAGCGCGATGGTGCAATCCCTGGCCAGCAGCGCGGCGGAGGAGCGCGAATGGGCGCTGCGCTGCGACATGGCCGCGGTGTTCCGCGTCGCCGCGCGGCTCGGCTGGAACGAGCAGATCGGCAACCACAACAGCCTGATGCTGCCGGACGAGGCGGAGCCGCGCTTCCTCATCAATCCGCGCGGCTACCTCTTCCAGGAGCTGAAGGCGAGCGACCTCATCGTCTGCGACCTGGACGGGCGCGTGCTGCGCGGCAGCGGCGAGTTGCGCAAGGTCGCCTTCCACATCCATGCCCGCATCCATGTGCAGAATCCCGCCGCCGCCTGCGTCGTGCATGTGCATCCGCGCTGGCTGACCGCGCTGTCGCTGCTGCGCGACGCCGAGTTCGCCCTGTCGCACCACAACAACCTGCTGCTGAACGACCGCATGGTCTATGACCGTGAGGGCGACGAGCCGGTGCATGTGAACGAGGAGGGCGACCGCATCGCCCGCCTGATGGGCGACAAATCGATCATGGTGATGCGCGGCCATGGCGTCACGGTGGTCGGGCCGACGGTCGCCGATGCCTTCGACGAATGCTACATGGCGGAGCGTACCGCCATGTATCAGATGACCGCCCTGCAGACGGGGCAGCCGCTGCATCGCCTGCCCGAGGGCCTGCGGCGCCATCATCATGGCCCCTGGGGCGAGCGCATGGACGCCCGGCTGCACCTCGATGCGTGGCGCCGCATCCTCGACCGCGAGGAACCCGACTACGCCCGCTAGATAAAGCGCCAGAGAAAGCACCGGTCCGCTCTTGCCTCGCCGCCCCGGAGATTGCAGGAGCGGCGGCATGACCTCCTCCCTCCCCTTCCCGCCTGGCCGGGCCCCGGCCGCATGAGCGGCGCGCCGGCGGGCCGGACGCCCTTCGCCTGGAGCGCGCCGACCGCCCCCCTCGTCGCCGCGCTGGTCGTCGCCCCCTTTGTCGCCGTGCTGCAATCCAAGGCCATGGCGCCCCTGGCCCTGGTGGCGATGGCCCTCGCCGTGGTGCTGGCGCGCCGCGCCACCGGCCGCTGGCCCTGGCCGCCATCGACCACGCGCTGCGCGAGACGGCGCCTGGCCGCTACGAGACGCGCGCCGTGTTTCCCGGCCCCGGCCGCTACATCCTGCCGGTGATGCTGCAGGGCGGCGACTTCCTGCACTGCTTCGAGGCCGATCTGGGCGAGGACAGGGCGCTGCCGCTCGCCCGCCGCCTCACCGTGGCGCCCCTCGAATCCGGTGACACCCTGCCGGCCGGGACTCCCTCGGCGCTGCGCCTGCGCCTCAGCGGGCCGGAGGACAGCCCGGCCTGGCGCAGCGCCCCCGACGCCTCCGTGCTGCTGACCCAGCTCTCCGGCCACTGGCAGGAGCGCCTGCCGCTGCGGCCGGTCGGCGATGGCCGCTACGAGGCGGAGGGCGTGACGCCGCCGCGCCCAGGCCTGCTGCGGCTGCATCTCGTGGCGCCCTCCCTCGGCCTGGAGGCCGGCACGCTTCCTCCCCTCATGCTCAGGGCGGTGTCGCCATGACGGACTCTCTCCCCCGCCCGCCCGGGCGGCGTGCCCTGCTCGGCCTCCTCGGCCTCTGCGCCGGCCTGCCCGCCGGCTCCGGCGCCACGGGCCTGGAGGCCGGCGCGGCGGAGGCGGGGCGGGTGCCCCGGCTGCGCGGCAGCCTGCCCGACGCCCCGGCGCTGGACGCGCAGGGCCGCCGCCGCCGTCTGGTCTCGCAGGTGCTGGCCGGCCGCGTCGTCGCCATCGACTTCGTGCTGACCGATTGCAGCGGCTTCTGCACCGCGATCTCCGCCGCCATGGCCGGGGCGCAGGACCTGTTGGGCCACCGGCTGGGCGGGGAGGTCGGGCTGCTCAGCCTGGCCCTCGACCCGCTGCGCGCCACCCCCGAGGAGCTGGCGCATTACGCCGAACGCTTCGAGGCCGGGCCGGGCTGGGATTTCGTCGCCCTTGGCTTCCAGCCGCTGGAGCAGGCGCTGCGGGCGCTCGGCGGGCCGGAAGCGGGCAGCGAGCATGCTCCCATGGTGGTGGTCCTGGATGCCCGCCGCGGCACGCTGCGCCGGGTGCTGGGCCTGCCCACGCCCGAGGCCATCCTCGGCGCGGTGGAAGCGGCGCTGGCGGCGCGGAGGACGGCATGAGCCATACCCCGCCGGCCCTGCCGCGACGCGGCCTGCTGCTGGCCGCCCCGGCCCTGCTGCTCCGCCCCGCCACGCCCATGGCCACCACGCCGGAATGCGACGAGCGCGAGCGCGACTATTTCGGCAACCGCGTGCTGGTCGACCAGGATGGGCGGGACCGTCGCTTCTACGACGACGTCCTGCGCGGCCATTCGGTGCTGATCGGCTGGATCTTCACCAGCTGCCCCGATGCCTGCCCGCTGCTGGCGGCGCGCAGCCTCGCCATCGCCGAGGCCGCCCAGGAGGCCGGCGCGCGGCCGCGCATCCTGCACCTGACCACCGATCCGCGGCGCGACCAGCCGGCGCGGCTCAAGGCCTGGGCGGCCCGCTTCGGCGACTACCCCGACTGGGTGCTGCTGACCGGCGCGCCGGCCGATCTCCGCCACGTGGCGCAGCGGCTGGGGCAGGCGGTGGACGAGGACCGGCCCGACCGCCACACCACCCTGATGCTCGCCGGCCATGTCGCGGCGCGGCGCTGGGCGAAGCTGCGGCCCGATCTGCCGCCCGCCGCCGCCGGCCTTCAATTGGCCGAGCTGGCCGCCGCCGCGCCGCTGGTGGATGCCAGGGCATGTTCCGGCTGAGCTCTCGCCCCGCCCGGCTGGCGCTGGCGGCCGTCCTGGTCCTGCCTGCGGCCCTGGCGAGCGCCGGGGCGCCGAAGGAGGGCGCGCCGGAGGAGGGGGAGGCGATCTTCACCCGCGGCGCGCGCCCCGGCGCCCCGGCCCCCCGCGCGACAGCCGGGGCGGGGATGAGCCTTCCGGCCACCGCCATGCCCTGTGCCGGCTGCCACGGCGCGGATGGCGGGGGCGGCCGGCTGGAGGCCGGGCTCCGGCCGCCCGCGCTCGCCTGGTCCGCCCTGTCCCGCCCGGCGCCGGGGCGCCCCGCCTATGACGAGGCGCTGCTGCTCCGCGCCATCGCCCTCGGTTTCGATTCCGGCGGCCGGGCGCTGGATCCGGCCATGCCGCGCTATGCGCTGAGCCTGGAGGACGGCCGCGCCCTGCTGGCGCATCTGCGCGCGCTGGACGCGCGGACGGTGCCGGGCGTCGAGGCGGCGGCGGTGCATCTCGGCCTGCTGCTGCCGCCCGGCCCGGGCGGGGAGGCCTTCCGCGCCGCCTTCGCCGATGCGCTCACCGCCGCCGCCCCGGACGGGGTCTTCGGCCGCCGCATCGTCTGGCACCCCCTGCTGGCCGCCGACGCGACCGATCCGGCGGCGCGGCTCGCC